>JAHDEO010000248.1 GCA_020628725.1 Saprospiraceae bacterium | reverse complement strand
CACAATTTTACTAAAAACATTTCTAATGAGTTCTAAAAAGCTCTTATTTATCATCAGCCTCGCTGTTTTTGCGGGAAGTCTGATGTCGTTTAATGTCAGCCTTGAATCAAAAAATCCCAATCCCGATAACTATCGTGGACAAATTCCAAATTCCAATTCTATCTCAGATGTAGATTATGCATCATTGGATTTTGGAATTTATGATTTGGAATTTCTTTCAGACACCCTACCGGGTGACATGCAAAAAAGAGTAGCCGAATTGCGACGTAAGCGCGAGGAGATTCGTCAAAAGGTGCAACGCATCAAAGAGGCAGAAGAAGCCAAAGCGATTAAGAAAGCGGAAGCTGAGAAAGTAGCTATTGAAAAGGAGAAAGAAAAAGCCAATAAAGATGCAATTGCTCAAATAAAAGCAGAAGAGAAAGCGAAACAAGATGCAATAAAGCAGCAAGAAAAAGCTGCACGCAAAGCAGAGGCTGAAAGATTAAAAGCGATTAAGAAAGTGGAAGCTGAAAAACTCGCACTCGAAAAGAAAAAACAACGTGAAGCTGAAAAAGCAAAGCAAGATGCTATCGCTGAAAAAGAACGCGCTGCTAAAAAAGTAGAAGCGGATAAATTGAGAGCTATTAAGAAGGCAGAAGCAGACAGAATTGCACTCGAAAAGAAAAAACAACGCGAGGCAGATGCTGCTGTAAAGGCTAAACTAAAAGCCGAACAAGATGCTATCGCCGAAAAAGAGCGTGCTGCCAAAAAAGTAGAGGCAGATAGGTTGAGAGCTATTAAGAAAGCAGAAGCAGATAGAATTGCACTCGAAAAGAAAAAACAACGCGAGGCAGAAGCCGCTGCAAAGGCGAAAATAAAAGCTGAACAAAACATCGCCACAGATGAAGATTTGGCTGCACAAAAAGCAGAGGCAAACAGATTGAAAGCCATTAAAAAGGCAGAAGCAGAAAAAATAAAAGCTGCCAAGAAAGCAGAAGCAGAGCGTTTGGCATTAGAAAGAAAGAAAAAACGTGATGCAGAAGCAGCATTGAAAGCTGAGCAAAAAGCGACAGCCAACGCACTCAAAGCCCAACAAGATAAGGAAAGACAAGCACTGAAAGACAAAGTAGCTAAAGCACAAGCAAATGTCAATGCCGCAGTCAGCGATGAAGATGCACTCAAGGCTGCCAAAAAACGCGACGCGGAAATTGCCAAAGCAGCTAAAAAGAAAGAACGCGAAGCTCTTAAAGCAATTAAAGCAAAAGAACGTGCTGAAAAAGCGGCTCTAAAAGCACAGGAAAAAGCCGAAGCTGCCGCTATTGCTGCACAGTTGGAAGCAGAACGTCAGGCACAAGAAGCCGCAGCAGCAGAAGCAGGTTTGGTATATGACGAAGACCCTCCCGGTTACGAAACCGCACCGGAAGAAGTGGCAATACCTACAGATACTGCCGAAAATCCACGACTTCAAGCCCAATCCATCGAAGTTTCTAATAAAAAAGATGGTACGCAAGAGGAATCAAATGTCATCACAGAACCTATACTACCGCCACCACCACCTGCAACTGACGCAATAGCGGAAGAGAGCAAGACTAAAAAAGCCGTAAGAGATGCGCTTAATAGAAAAGGTAAAAAGCGAGAGAGAAAAGGCGGTATAAAACTCCCAAATATAGGAGGTAGTAAATCTGATATATCAAGTGAGGAGATTTTGGCAGAGTGCGATTTTGAATTTAATGAATTCGACCCAATCACGCAGAAGGTGAAACGTGGGTTGGCGCATCGTTACTTTTTCAGCTATACATCGGATATTTTGAAGGAATATATGCAAGGTGAAGATTACCTCGTTTGTACAGGTGGCTTGATTGATATTCAGGGAATTATTGCATTGAGCATCAAATATGAAATCGACTCGCCACAGGCGCGTTACGAATATGGTTCGATTGGTACAAATGCTCAGATGATCCTCCAATTGATTGACGGCGAAACTATCACATTACTTGCCGAGCAATCTGATTCAGGCAGAATCAGCCGAAAAACAGGTAAAACCGAATTTTCTTCGATTTTCCTCATCAATCCGCGTGAAGAAAAGGAACTTCGCAAGACCGAAATCAGTGCTGTCCGTATGGTTTGGGGAACAGGTTATGAAGATTACGAAGTCAACGAACTCGACTTTTTGATTAATCAATTCCAATGCATCGACGCAGCGAGAGATAATTAATGAGTGAATGAGCGAATTTTGAATGAGTGAATATTTAATGCGATAATGCAACAATGCGTTAATGCGACAATGGAAAACATTATCGCATTAACGCATTAAAATATTCACTCATTCACTCATTCAAAATTCACTCATTGCATTGTAGCATTATCGCATTTTAGCATTGTAGCATTATGCTGGGACTACAGCTACCGACCGACCCGCGATGGGTAAATTTGGCTGAAAAAAGCCTCGAAGATATACTAACCGACCACGCCTACTGCGAGCAAAAAGCAGCGACAAGCTGTATCTCGCTGATTCAATTATTTCCTGATAAAGAAGAACTTGTGCGCGAACTCGCTCCCATAGTCACCGAAGAATGGGGACACTTCCGCATGGTACTCGCCGAACTCGATAAACGCGAACTACAACTTGGCAGACAACGCAAAGATGAATACGTCAATGAATTACTGAAATTCAAAAAGAAAGGCGGTAGTCGGGAAGAACGTTTGCTGGAACATCTTCTGATTTGTGCTTTGATTGAAGCCCGTAGTTGTGAGCGTTTTCGATTGTTGTCTTTGCATATTGCGGATGATGATTTGAAACAATTTTACCATAAATTTATGGTTGCCGAAGCAGGGCATTATCGTTTGTTTATTGATTTGGCAAAAAAATATAGCGGTGAAGAAATGGTAAAAAAACGTTGGAAAGAATATCTTACTTACGAAGCTGAAATAATGGAAAATCTGGAACTACGCGGGGATAGGATGCATTAGACGGTCAACGGTTTTTTCAACTGCAACCTCTCCCGATAGCTATCGTGGGCAACTTCAAGTGCAAAATAAATTTCAATTTCAATTTTTTAATTTGCCTTTGGCAAATTCTTATTTGAAGTTGAGGTTGATGTTGTATTTGAAGTTGAAAACACTTACCATTCAAATCATGTTAGTATAGCATGGTTTTTGCTTAGTAAAATCCTTTTTTTACACATCTATATTTTTTTCAAATCCATAAAATGAGTATAAAACAACTTGTTCTTCTACCCTTGTTATTTGTGGTAACTTTAGTTACTGCCCAAGAAAAACACACGATTAGTGGCTATGTGAAAGACCTTGAAAGTGGCGAAACACTAATCGGTGTAACCATCTTAGAAAAAAACCTCGAAATGGGAACAACGACCAATGCCTATGGTTTCTACTCCCTCACGCTACCCGCAGGCGAGGTCGAACTGACCTATTCTTATCTCGGTTTTGATGATAGAATTGAGAAATTGACGCTTAGTCAGGACACTCCCTTGAATATCGACTTAGGCACAAATGCCGAAGAACTGGTCGAGGTAGTCGTCAAAGCCAATTCTGCGAAAGAGCAAGTACAATCTACGCAAATGAGTGTTGACAGAATCAGCATGAAAGAAGCGAAGGTCTTGCCCGCCTTGTTTGGTGAAGTCGATATTATCAAAACCCTCCAACTCAAGCCCGGTGTCAGCAGCGGCGGCGAGGGTACTTCCGGCTTAATCGTACGCGGTGGCGGTCCTGACCAAAACCTTATCGTACTCGACGAGGCAGTGGTGTACAATCCATCCCACTTATTTGGGTTTTTCAGCACATTTAACTCTGATGCAGTCAAGGATGTACAGCTCTACAAAGGCGGTTTTCCTGCACAATATGGCGGTAGACTTTCATCCGTCATTGATGTGAAATTACGTGAAGGTAATCGCAAGAAATTCACTGCAACGGGTGGTTTGGGTTTGATTTCTTCGCGCCTCACTTTGGAAGGTCCTACGGTTAAAAACAAAGGGTCGTTTATCGTCTCCGGACGACGTACTTATGCAGATATTTTTACTCGCGCTATCAATCGTGCTAATGAAGACAACCCCGACGCCAATCTCATTCCCGATTATTTTTTCTATGATTTAAATGCAAAACTCAATTATGATTTGGGCGAAAAAGACCGCATATTTTTGAGTGGTTATTTTGGGCGAGATGCCTTCCTGTTTAGTGATGATGATTTTAATTTCAAATTCGATTGGGGAAATATCACGACTACTGCGCGCTGGAATCACATCTACAATCCGCGCCTGTTTTCCAATATGACATTCACCTTCTCAGATTATGATTATTTAATCAGCAATTCATTTGATTCATTTGATTTTGAAGTGGGGTCGGGCATTCGCGATTATAATGCTAAAATTGATTTCTACGCAGAGCCGGATAGTCGAAACAGCATCAAATTTGGTGCGGATTGGACTTTCCATGAGTTCAATGTGGGACGCCTTCAATTTGAACAAGATGGTGAAGATTTATTCAATTCTGACACCAATTTTGACGGTTGGGAAGCCAATCTATATGTATCCGATGATTTGGAAGTCAGCAAAAAATTAAAGTTGAATTTTGGTTTGCGCCTGTCGTCTTTTTATAGTGACGAAACTTTCTATTGGGGCGTAGAACCCAGATTTGCAGCACGTTATAGCGTCAATGATAATGTATCGGTCAAAACGAGCTATACCCGCATGAATCAATACATTCACTTGGTGTCGAGTTCGGGTGCATCCCTGCCAACGGATATTTGGTATCCTTCCAATAGTGTCGTCAGACCGCAACTCTCTGACCAAGTGGCGGCAGGTGTTTCGATAGCCATCGGTAATCAATTTTTATTGACCAACGAATTGTATTATAAATGGCAGCAACGCCAAGTCGATTTCCGCGATGGCGCAGACCTATTTATTAATCCAAACCTAAATGATGAATTCGTTTTTGGGCGCGGGTATAGTTATGGAAATGAAATTTATTTAGAGAAAAAAGAAGGTAAATTCACCGGATGGGTCGGCTACACACTCTCATGGACATGGCGCGATTTTGACGATATTAATGGCGGCGAACGCTTCCCTGCCACCTACGACCGCCGACATGATGCCTCGGTTGTTTTATTATACGACTTAAATCGTAAATTCACATTCACGGGCGCATGGGTGTACAACACAGGACGTGCGACTTCACTTCCCGAAGCGCGCTTTTTCTTACAAGATATCGTAGGTCAAGCGAACAGTGGAATTGGTACTATTTTCCAAGAACGCAACAGCTTCCGCATGGCACCTTACCATCGTCTTGACTTAGGAATTGTAATGAAAATGTTCCTCAATAATCCTAATTTTGAAGCAGATTTGACGCTAAATACTTATAATACATATGACCGCCGCAATCCGTATTTCATTTATTTTGAAACGGAAACCGATGAGAATAATGTTGTTACGGGTGTCGCAGGTAAGCAAGTGTCTTTATTCCCGATTTTACCCTCATTGACTTTTAACTTTAAATTTTAAAAAAGTCCATAGTCGATGGTCGATAGTTCATAGGCAGCCGTGAGCCGCTTTTTTTAAAACGTAAAAAATATGAACTATCGACCATCGACTACGGACTATCGACTATCAACTAAATGAAAAAAATATTGCTATTTGTATTTGCTGTGCTATTATCATTCCCTTTGATGGCGCAGGACAAAACACCCGCAGAGAAAGCCAAAATCAAGGCGAACCGCTTTGCCAAAGACTGGCAACTTGAGCCCCGCCAACGCGATAATGCATATGCCGTTTATCTAAATCAGGAACAAAAACTCGCCGAAATAGCCAGCCTCGAAGCTACCGACGCAGATGCTTTCCGTGCCCAACGCAAAGCCATACGCGCCGAAACCGAAGAAAAACTCATGCTTTCACTTGACAAATACCAACGTCGAGATTATAAAAAGAGTAAATCAGGAAAGAAGAAACGCAAAAAGCGCAAACGAAGAAGACGTGGATAATGGATAATGATGTTTTCGCTTTGCGAAAACTACTTTTGTTATCCATTATCCATTAAAAAAAGCGTATGAAAATAAATCAATACGACCAAGTCTGGGATTTATGGTTATCTTATAAAGATAAGCTGCATGGCTATGTCATGAAGCGATTCAAAGACGAAGAGCTTGCGAAGGAAACAACGCAAGAAGTCTTATTGAAAATACACAAATCTTGTTGTTCGGATAAGGAAATAAAAAACGTCAACTCTTGGTTGTTTCAAATAGCGCATAATACCGTTATTGACCAATTGAGACAACAAAATAAAATCGTCCACGAACCAGTAGAACCCACTCACAGCGATGACAGTAACGTGTGGCAAGAATTAGAAGAATGTGTAGAACCACTCATCAATGTATTGCCGGAAAAATATGCGATTCCACTAAAAATGTCCGATATTGATGGTGTCAAGCAAGCGGATATTGCAACAACATTGGGCATTGGATTGAGTGCTGCTAAAAGCAGAATTCAACGCGCCAGAACGATGTTGAAAGAGGAAATTCTCAGATGTTGTACCATCGAAACGGATAAAAATGGTTTACCTATTTCCATTGATTGTCAGGATGATTGTTAGTTTTTTTGAAAAAAATTAAAAAATCTTGCGTCTTTTTGACTCATCCCGCGTCTTGCCGTAAATTTTGTTTCACAATTCAAATTTAAAACATGAAAAGATTACATATTCACGTCAGAGTTGATAATTTAACTGAAAGCATTGATTTTTATAACGCTTTATTTAATACAACAGCAAGCGTCGTTAAGTCTGATTACGCCAAGTGGATGTTGGAAGACCCACGCGTCAATTTTGCCATTTCAACAGGTCACAGTCAAAGCGGTATTGAGCATCTCGGCATTCAAGCTGAAAATGAAAACGAATTAAACGAGGTCTATACTCATATGAAAAACGCCAAAGGCAAAATCCTCGAAGAAGGTGAAACCGTTTGCTGCTACGCCAAAAGTCAAAAATCTTGGATTACCGACCCGCAAGGCATTAATTGGGAAGTGTTTTACACACACGGCAATGCAACAGTTTATGGAGAAGGCGACCACGCACGCCCTGCTCCCGAAGCGATGGAACAATGGCAAGGTAATGACGCGATTGATGCTAAAGTTGAGGAAAAATCTGCTTGCTGTGGTCCAAGTTGTTGCAACTAATTGATGTCATTCTGAATTTATCTGAATTGACCGTTAATTAAGCATAAAGAAACCTATGAGGTTTTCAAAACCTCATAGGTTTTAATTACCAACCTTTTATAAAATACAAAATTCCAAATTTATTATTTTTCCTCAATCACTAAATAACTCCAAAACTCATTTCCACAAGACGATTCATTTTTTTCTTACTTACCTAATATTTTTCTAATGATTTGTTACTACTTTTGAGTAAAGTGAACAGTATAAATCACACTTAAATGAGTAAAATTCAAATCCGTTCTCCCCATTTAGAAGGCGCAGAAGTCGCATGGTTCGCCCCCTTGTGTAATGGCGACGATGAATTTCTCGGACACCACGATATTCGTTACAAAAGCGACTGGAGCAATACCTCCAACGTCTTGCTCACGGCTGACCGTTTGGGCTATCGCAATATTTTGTGTCCGTCGTCGTATCAGGTCGGGCAAGATACCTTGACCTTTGCCTCGGCAGTCGCGCCACTGACTTCCAATATCAATATCTTGGCAGCGATACGTTGTGGTGAAGTACATCCGCCAATGCTGGGACGTGCCATCGCAACGCTCGACCACATACTACGCGGGCGACTGACCATCAATATCATTTCGTCCAATTTACCGGGAACGGATTTGAGTTCGGCAGAGCGATACCAACGCTCGCGCGAGGTCATCGAAATCCTCAAACAAGGTTGGACACAAGACCATATCGACTTCAAAGGCGAATTTTACAATATCCAACTCGACAACACCGCGCCCGTCAAACCTTATCAACAAAATGGTGGTCCCCTACTCTACTTTGGTGGTTACTCGCCGCCTGCGGTGGATTTGTGTGCCGAGCATTGCGATGTCTATCTGATGTGGCCAGAAACGGAAACGCGTCTACAAGAGTTGATGCAAAATATGAGCGACAAAGCCGCCGGATACGGTCGCAAAGTCGATTTCGGCTTACGCATACACATGATCGTACGCGAAACAGAAGCCGAGGCTCGCGCCGCAGCACGCCACCTGATGACCTATGTAGAAGACGAAGAAGGCAAGAAAATCCGCGAACGCGCCCTTGATGCCAAATCCTACGGCGTATCCCGCCAAACCGAAATACGTAATATGTCTGATGACGAAGGTTTTGTAGAACCAAATTTATGGACGGGCATAGGTCGGGCACGATCGGGCTGTGGTGCAGCTATCGTCGGTAATCCTGACCAAGTATTGGAAAAAATTAATCGTTATATGGATATGGGTATTCGCGCTTTTATCTTTTCGGGCTATCCGCACGCAGATGAATGCAAGCTATTTGCCAAGTACGTATTACCGAATATCAAGACATTTTCGATGCCCGAAGTACAGAATCGAAGACCCGCTTTTGCACCTGACACACCACTTGCTGCGGGAGTGCGTAGTTAGTTTATTGAGTTGAATGGATTTATTGAGTTCATTTGGTTTATTGAGTTTAAAGAGAAATTTCGCGTAGCGAAATTCATATAACCAAATAAACTCAATAAACCTAATAAACCAATAACTCTACCGCTTCACAAATTTATCACTTATCAAGACATTTTTAGACCTCAACTGCACCACATAAAAACCTGCACCTAATTCGCTGACATCTAATTGAACATTAGAAAAATCTGCTGCTTCAAGTATATCTTGACGGATAATTTTGCCTGTAATATCCAGAATACTCAATTGTATTTCTGCATTTGTTGATACTTTACAACTGATATTGAGTTGGTTGTGAACCGGATTAGGGGCAAGAGTCATCTCAGAAAGGTCTGTTTCAGCGACTTGACGGGCGTAATTTGCGTCATCATTTACAAACAACTGCGGCACACCACCTACGATACAAAATGAATTCGTTTCAGACCCTCCAAACCTGCCGCCGCCGGAAGCGATAGTGTTGCCATTAGCATCCGTGAGGGTATAATCGCCACACATCTGCCCGACACGCGGAATGCCGTTGGAAACACCACCCAAACCTAAACTGGCAACATTGATACCTGTCAAAACCGTCGATGTACGACGTGGACACATACCGTCATTCGCGGAGTCAGATACCACGAGGTCGTAGCAGCCATCAGGCAAACAAACACTTTCAATGGCGGAGACATCGCCCATATTGTACGCACCGCCAGAGGCTACGGCTACGCCGGTCGCATCCAATATTTCCCAGCTTGTTTGTTGAGCATTGGCATCAAAATTAAAATTCAAATCCAAAGCAGCGCAAGCGCAAACGGTGGTGAGGTCTTGTGTATAATTCGTATATGTACCCTCGTCGGCTTCGCCCAAACTTCCATCGGCATTTACCATTCCTACAAAAGTAGGCGGAAAAATAGCCTCTGTATGGAATACCAATTCAGCGGGCATATCAAAATCCAAAATATCAAGGCACATACTGCCAATACCCACCCAATCCGTAGCTCCAATAAATACACCATCGCCAATAATCATCTCCACGTTGTAAGAAACGATAGTGTCCAATGACCCGGAAAGATTGTGCGTGCTAAAAAGGGAAGACCCCATTGGTCCGGGTCCGGGTACACTGCCCGATATATCCAACTCTTGAACTATGACAGGATTGTCCAGCCCCCTGCTAAAGCTGAAACGAATATTGATATCGCTCACCAAAAACTCAGTACCGGGCGCACTGGCTTTTAGTTCAATATCAAAACACAAAGTTTCCGCATCACAATCTACGACAACATTCGTAAACTGCAAATCATACATCCCTTGAGCGATTCCGGTTTGTGATAAAAAAAATGAAAAAACAAATAGGCAAAGACTAATTAAGGTTAATTTTTGATGTAACATGTTAAAAGGTTAATAAGTGCAAGTACAAATTCAAGTGTCAAGTGTCAAGTTCAATAATAAATTCGCTTTCAGCGAATTGTGCGAACTTAAAGTGTCACTTAATTCAGTCCAACCACTTTAGTGAATAATTTAATCACTCCATTGTTCTGTTACAAATATAGTGTTTTAATGCTTAGCGGTCAATGATTAACAATTATTTTTTTCGTATTATTTTTTTTGTAAAAAACGGTTGCGTCCGACCTATTTTGGAAAACAACACTACATATCATTAACTTCTCCTCCTGAGCAAAATCGTTTCACTCCTACCATTCTCAAAGCATTTATTGCATAGCGTTTTGCACACAATATACTTCACCTGTCGCCTTGCTTTCTTGCTAAATAAGGCTTAGATATCGAATGTTGATTTTAAGTGATTAGTTTATTGGGTGGACAATATTAATCGTCAAGCGGAGCGTTCGTCAGGCGAAGCCGTCCGTCCACCGTCTGCCGAAAAGTACCTTATCAAAACCGGAATAAACAACAAATCGCCAAAGAGTGCCGACACCAGCGTAGCGGCAATCAGCAGCCCGACCGTGATACTCGGCGGATGTATCGAAAAGAGCATCACCATAAAGCCAAAAAACAGGATGACGGTAGTGAGGCAAATCGCCTTGCCCGTCTCGGTGAAGGTGACGCGCAGGGCGGCTTCCATGTCCATGCCTTTGGCGCGACTGATGCGGTATTTGCTCAAAAAATGTATCGTATCATCCACCGCAATCCCGAACACGACGGCAAAGACAATCGAGATGCCCGCTTCGAGTTCGATGCCCAGATAGCCGAGTATCGC
>JAHDEO010000247.1 GCA_020628725.1 Saprospiraceae bacterium | reverse complement strand
GGTAGCATTCTAAATCCGTAGGCTCTGGGTCTTGCTCGCCTTCTATGTCCCATACGCAGGTCATTGGATTGAACGTCGCCGTTTGGTAACATTCAGTAGTGGGCATTTCAGGTGTAGGATCGACCGTAATTATTACATCAGCACTATTTGCACAGCTATTAGCATCAGTAAAAGAATAAGTAAGTGTGATAGGACCAGATAAACCAGCCGGATCAAAAGTTGCTGTTCCATTACCACTATCCATTACACCTGTACCTGCCCATGTACCTGCTTCGCCTGCGGTGGGTGTGGGTGAACCTGTTAGGTTGATTGTCCCTGCTCCCTCACAAATGGTCATATTCATTCCTGCATTGACTGTCGGTAAATCATTAATCGTGATAGTAATTGGATATTCAGTAGCACAATCGGACGCAGGTATGAATGTATAGGTGGTTGTTCCGGACATAGAGGTATCTATTGAAGATACATTCATTCCATTGACCTGCCAGTTACCTATAATACCATTACTTGAGGAAGATGTTAATACTTCAGGTGTTTCTCCTATACAGTATTCGTCTTTAGTGATAAAATCAAATACGGGTATCGTTGGTTCGTTAATCGTTACATTTAAAATATAAGGGTCGGCACATTCGTCACAAGCAGGATTAAATGTATACGAGCCGGATGTCATATTATCTATCACGGCAGGTGTCCATGTTCCTGTTAAACCATTATCATCAGTAAGAGGTAGTGGGTCGATTGTTTCTCCTTCACAATATTCTGTTTGTAATCCTGCAAAAACAGCAGGAGCAGGTGTGATAGGTGTACAAGAGAGGTAGTATTCTATTTCGACAGTATAAATTGCTACTTCCACACTGATAATGTTGTCAGTTGAATTATAGTCAATTGTTACTGTTTCTGTAGGTGATTCAAGGTCACCTCCTTCAAGTTCACAGCTATGAGGTGGCGTACTACTATCTTTGACAATAACAGAAACATCAATAGAGGCTATGCCGTCGCAGTCCGGTCCGTCTTCAATTTGTATTTCGTATGGTGGCAAATTACATGTAGTAGTATTGATGTCGGTAAGTGGAACGGCTAATTCATCTGCACTGACTAATCCGTTTGTACCTTCTGTGGGTGCATCTATTACCCAAGAGCCTGTGTTGACTCCTGCCAAATTGACCACCCAAAAGGTATCATTTTCCAAAAGTGGTATGTCAGGTATTGGAGGTGTGCTAAATCGCGTAAAATGCGCCGTAATATTAGAGCAATTCGCATCGGTAATATCCGTAGAAACTACTGTAGAGGCAATAGTCTCACATCCGCTGTCATTAGTCACGGTAACGGTATATAAGCCGGGTGCAAGTCCGGTTGCGATAGCAGAGTTTAAGGAAGAGTTGTGACTCCAATCGTAGGTATAGCTCGCAACAAAGGGTGTAACTCGCAATTCCCCATCACTTCCCCCACATGAGGCATTTGTTACTGTACTAAAACTTACTGTAGAATTTTGATTAATTGTAATATCAACATCGTCGTTATCTATACATCCTGTACCATTATCAAAAGTATAAGTCAGTGTTTGAGTGCCGGATAGGTTTTCAGGATTGAAAGTAGCTGTGCCGTCACCATTATCATTGATACCATTACCTGACCATGTACCTGTTTGACCATCAGTAGCTATCGGTAGAGGAGAACCCGTCAGTTCAATAGTACCAGCATTTTCACAAACAGCAGGATATGTACCTGCATCCACGACTAAAGTCGGTGGCGCACAAGTGAGAACGTATTCTATTTGAATATCACCAATACCACTAAGTAGCGGCAGTGTGATAAGACCTGAACCGGCAAGGTTAAAGTCAATTGTACCATCATATAATAAATCATCTCCCGTACCATTACCCGAATCAATCGATCCCGGATTATTACCATCATAGATACAATGGTGTGGCTGATTGGATGCCGGCTTATCTGATTCAAATATAATGAGATCTACAGACGCCATAGGTACATTGGCAACATTATAATCTCCCAGAGATACTTCTATCGGAATACTGCTACAACCATCACCGGCATTATTTTCGAGTAGTGTGTTGAGTTCGACCAAGCCCGGAGTACCCAAAGGATCTACTGCAAATACCCAAGCCGTTCCTCCAAAATTAAGTACCCACTCTGTATTGGTACCGCCGGCATCATCTAAAGGCGGGAAACTGATTCGAGTAATATCATATATCACTTCCACGCATTCATTGGGAATATCAGTAGAAACCAAAGCATAATCTGACACCATACAACCATTGCCGTCAAGGACTGTAACACCATAGCCTCCCGGTGCAAGACCGGATATATCGGCATCGGATTGTCCAGTACTCCATTGTATATTTGTAAGACCTGCCGTACTACTTACACTTGCTGTTCCATCAGATGCACCGCAACCTGACACATTAGTTTCGGATATAGTGAGTGGTGTTTCGGGACTGACTATAACTTGCATATCGTCACTCGCCACACATCCTAGTACACTGGTTACTGTGTAGGTCAATGTGAATACACCATTAAGTCCTGCAGGGTCAAATGTTGCTGTACCATCACCATTATCTGTGAGATTACCGCCCGAAGCTGTCCATTCTGCTGTTTCTCCGGGATTTAGGGTACTACCTGAAATTTCCAACGGTGATGAAGTTGCACAGGCGTTGACATTGAGTCCTGCATCCACCGTAGGAGGTGAACCAAATAGGTAAGGGATTTGTACAAAATTTACGCAGCCATTGGCATCTGTAATTTGAGCATAAATAAGATTAGGCACTATGCTTGACACTAAAACATTAGTTGCAGGATTGAGTGGAATCTCAAAGCCATTATCTTCGTAATACCAACTTACTGTTCCATCAGGATTGCCATCTCCATCGTTGTCCGGTATCTCCGACAATAATGCGTCATTAAGTTCCGTAAGATCATTGGCTACACCAGGATTACAAACAGCTATTACAGGCAGATTACTAGGAAATTGCGGTAAGTCATCAACTGTGATGGTAACTGCTTCTACAGTTTCACATCCATTACTATCAGTTACAGTTACATTGAATGTAATAGGATTACCTAAGGCATTTATAGTAGCCATAGAAGGGTCTCCAATACTTTGGTTCAGTATGTTAGGTATGGATACCCCTCCCCAATCATAAGTATAAGTACCATCTCCGTCATTATCGCTATCGACAGCATTCACCGTAGCAATAAATTCATCTCCTCGGCAAACTGACGTATTATCTACATCTATCGTTACTTCGGGTGCCGTAGCATTACCTACGTTGATACTTTCTACCACTTGACAACCGTTCCCGTCTGTTACAGTAAGAACATACTGTCCTGTAGTTGATGTCGTTATCGTCGGAGCTGTGGATGTTCCATTAGGAGTACTCCAACTGAAGGTATAATTGCCACTACCGCCACTTGGAAAAGGTGTAATGGTAGTCGTACCTCCACCATCACATATAGCAGCAGCGGGAATAGTAACATTAGGTAATTCATTGACTATTAATTCAATAAAGGTAGGCTCACTCAAACAACCATTCACACTTTGAACGACGTAAATGGAGTCACTTTGAGTGAGTGCAACGCCTGCATTAAAGTCTTGGTCACCCGGTCCATCCGAACCAATAACTTGTTCAATTCCCGTAGGTGGGTCAACCGTAAAATCCGGCTCGCCATTTGGGTCATTATCCCGATACCAAATAAAAAAGCCACCCGGTTCACCCGATGCAGTTGCAACGGGTACACTTCCCATGTCCGTACCTGCACAGTACCAAATTAAGGGGTCATCATTTGCATTGACAGCAGGTTCTGTGGTGTTGCCGTCTCCATCTGAATCATAAGCATCAGGGACGATAACGGTCGGGGCAGTGAGGGTGCTTGGTGAGCAGGTTAGGACGTATTCTATTAGTACTTGCCCTGCGGCTGTAGTGACAGCTATGAGGTTTGATGAATTATCTAGGGTAAATGTTCTATCTCCATCAAATAGAAAATCGTCCATACCATCATTACCGGAGTCAATAGGTGATGAGCCGTTGCCATCATAGTCACAGTTGTGTTGCTGATTGTCAGAACCATTGTCTGCTTCGTGCATTTGTATGTTAACAGTCGCAGTGTTGGAAGTAGGAGATACATTGTGTATACCAAGCGGTATTTCAACAGGAGCAGCACCGCAGCTACCATCTACATTGGAAGATAATAATGTGTTGACATCTACATACTCTCCATTTGTTCCTGCAAACGATACATTAAACAGCCATGCATTTCCTCCTGAACTCAATACCCATTCAGTAGAATTTGTCATATCACCAAGTGGCGGGAAGCTCATTCTTGTGATGATAGCTGAGATGTTGACACACTCGTCAGTAGGAATTAGAGTTGTAACAAAAGCATAATCGACAGATGTACAGCCTGCACCGTCATCTACTGTAACGTAATATCCGCCCGGTGAAAGATTACTAATTGTGGGGGTATTTCCACCGTTACTCCATTCAAAACTGTAAGAACCTCCATTGGGCGTTACGGTCAACTGACCATTATTTTCTCCACAATTTTGCACATCTCCCGGCATCCCGATAGTCGCTGTAAAGCCTTGTCCTACAACCACAGCGTCGAGTGCTGCGTCTGTCACCTCACAACCATAAGCATCCGTCACCGTGATATCATAAGTGCCATCAGGCACACCGGCAATACTTACCAGCCCTAAACCTCCTCCCATATCACCAAGTAGAGGACTACATCCGTTACATGCCCAATCAAAAGGTGGATTGCCATCATTGAATGTTATGTTTATTGTGCCATTATCTGTATTATCACAATCGGGTGTTGTGGTGAGGTTACTCACTGAGGGCGGAGTATAGTTGCAGGTGGTTATATCATTAATCCAACTTTGGTTGGCAATATCATTAGGCATTCCGGGAGATTCAAAGCCATTGGCTACAAAGTCCAAACTAAATTGAAACGTAGCTCCACCAAGATAAAATACTTCTCCAGACCCTAAAGCAGCTAAATCTGTTGTACCGCCACTATTAGTTCCCCAAGTCACTGAATGATAGGGCACATCGGTATTGAATGAACCATCGGCATTATAATAAGGAATGGTTTGAAAAGCGTCATTACTATTACCCAAAATCGCAGAAACTCCAAGAGAATTACTTGGGTTCCATGAAGGTGTATTCGCATTCCATGTTGCACTCATGTAGGAGGATGTAACTCCCGATTCCGGCACTTCTCCTTCATGGTCAAATTTATCGCTATTTCCCGGAAGAATGTATACACAATCCATATCAACACTATCATCCTCATCGTCCGCGGGAATAGCCGGATTTTTTTCATCTTCTTTATAGATAACAATCAAAGTACCATAAGGTACGCACGCCCATTGCGGTTCGTTCAATGAAAAACGAATAGCTCCTTGTGAAACACCATCTGTTCCAAAACTTCCGTTATTATCATCAATAATCCAGCCACGTAAATCAAGGCAGCCATCATTGGTACATGTTCTCGGTCGAGGTCCTTCTACAAGAAGCTCAACATACTCTTGTCCACCTGCTGGTCCTTGTGAAATCTCATTAATCACAAGCCCTTGTGCAAATATCGTTTGCACGGAAAACGCCCACAAAAGCAGTAAGGAAATCGTTTTGAATATTGGAGATAAAAGAGAGGATTTTAAGGTTGGAAGATAGAGGAAATAACAGTTTTTCATTATAGCAATGCTTGATAGAAAAATTTATGCTTAAGGTAGAGTCTATATCTAAATTTATTAAAATATTTAATCAACTAATTACAAGTAAAATAAATACTTTAGGAACGCGACAAAAATAACTTTACCATCTTGGCTGCTTCTTTATCTCGCGTTCCTTATTTAACTTCTACCTTGTATCTAAATTTCAAAAAAACAAGTTCCAAATTTGAAAAAGAATATCTTAAGGAAATCCTAATAATACGTCCTAAAGGCACAATTTCACAATTGCTACCCTTAGTATTAAGATTCAATTAAATATACATCCTAACATTAGGAATCGCGCAAAAATATAAACAAACAATAAAAATTATCCTATATTACAAGATAATATTTATTTAGTAACTCAAAAAAATCCGTCTTGGTAGTAATTGGTTCTCCGTATTCTCCTAACGTGTATATGCAAGGTGTGATTTGGATATGGTGGGTTGCTTGGTAGACGCAAAGTTAGTCAAAAAAGTTGGAATGGTGCAAGCACGAATGTTACCTGTACATTAAAAATCAAAAATTTATTGGTCAAAAATTCTTCCGCCATTTTTTCAACTCCTTCACTTCATCCGGCGTAATATATTCAATATCAAGGGCTTCCGCAAGAAGCGCATCGTAATTGGAGAGGGTTTCGAGTCGGCAGTCGGCTTCCTCAAAAGCTTGGAGTGCTTTATCGAATCCGTAAGTAAAAATAGCCAGAACACCCGCGATATTGCAGCCATAGGCTTGGAGTACGTCCACTGCTTCAAGGCTACTACCACCTGTCGAAATCAGATCTTCGACCACCAATACACGTTCATTACCGCGTACATCGCCTTCGATACGATTTTGCAAACCATGACCTTTAGCCTTACTACGCACATAGGCAAAAGGCAAATCAAGCGCATCTGCCAGCAACGCTCCGTGTGCAATACCCGCCGTAGCCACACCAACTACCATATTGAACATTCCAAAGGCTTTGGACTTCTCTGCCAAACTCTCTTTGATAAATGTCCGTACACGCGGGTGTGAGAGGGTTTTGCGATTATCACAATAAATCGGCGATTGAATACCCGATGCCCATGTAAACGGGTTTTGCGGGCTGAGTTTTATTGCGTTTATTTGCAATAGTTTCTTGGCAACTTCTGATGCCATTCGTTGATAGTTCATAGTGCATAGTGCATAGTTCATAGTTTGTGATTCGTAGTTCATAATCTCCATTTTGCTTCGCAAAATATCTCAAAACTATGAACTACAAACTATCAACTATTAACTGTTAAATATACGCAAATGTACACAATCTACCGTAAAAGCCGATTTTTTCTGCTGACTTCTACTCCACCTGACCAACTTCGACAACAATATCCGCACATGCCCATACACACTTATGATGGCAAACGCGAACATATCAAAAAATTTATTAAAAAAGCTCGTAAAACGGAAATCGCAGGAGGTGGGGCAAAACCTCAAGCCATTATTTTGTATCATGAGGATGCAGAACAATTGAAAGCCGATTTTTTTAGTGTTTATAAAATTGTAGAAGCAGCAGGTGGCGTCGTCTTCAATCCGAAAAATGAAATTTTATTTATCTACCGTCGCGGACACTGGGACCTGCCCAAAGGGAAAATCGACCCCGGCGAAACGCCTGAAATTGCAGCCCTCCGCGAAGTTGAAGAAGAAACCGGACTCACCCATGTACAACGCCATGAACATCTACATACTTCTTACCATATCTACAAAGATAGAAAAGACATAAAATGCCTAAAACCCACCTATTGGTACAGAATGACTACCGAAAATACTGATTTGAAATTACAACATGAAGAGGATATAGAAACCGCCGAATGGCTAAAGGCAAGCGATTTTTTGGAAAGTGGTCGAGTGACTTATGGGGCGATAAAGGACGTGGTTAAGTCCATAGACCATAGTCGATAGTCCATAGTCTTAAGTTTTTCGCTACGCGAAAAATAATCTCGCGACTGCCTATGGACTATGGTCTATCGACTATCGACTGTTTACTTTCCGCCGCCGCCTGTCAGCGAGTAACCTACGCTCAGTAAGATTTGCGGGTCACCGGTATCGAATGGACGATCTGCGCCAAATACACTCACACCGTTTCCCGCAAATGTACCTTCATAACGCAAGTCTATTACGATACGCTTACCCACATCCAAACCAAGACCGGCTTGATAGCCATAACGTGCCGTCTCGAACATGCTTTCGCGTGCACCGTCATCGTTGATAGCTTCACCGTCGAATGCCATACGTACATAAGGTCCTGCCATTGCACGGAGTGGACCGAGTTTTGTACCAAACATTACGGGGATGTCAAGGTCTTTCAACGAACTTACCGTCATTTCCGGTTGTACATAAAAACCCAACACTTTCAAGCGAGCAAATGCACCAACTTGTGTACTGACATTGGCTTGTTCAAATTTGTCTCCGATAGTCGTACTGCCATCAGCAGTAGCAGCTTCGATGTTGGCAACGGTGGCACCGAGTCCTACTTTAGGTCCGATTTTAAACATCTGGGCGGATGCTGTAGCCGCGAACATAAAAGCGGCAACAAAAAGGATGATTGACTTTTGCATAGTTTAAATATTGAATATGATAAAATGGATTGTTCTATTTAAAAGTTCAAGCACAAGTTCAAGTTCAAGTTCAATCATTAATTTCAGCTAATAGAAGAACAAGAATCTGCGGCTATTGTATTGCTTGATTATTAATGTTTGTTACGATTTTTATTTGGTAAAAAGCGTTTTTTATTATTCAAACAAACACTAATTTAATAATTCTGCAATATATAAATTTCTTATTACTTTCTAAACGATTATCATGCCAAAACAGGTATGTCATATGGGATTTATTATATATTTTAACATAACCTTACAAGTTCGATGACAATTTTGTGAGAAAAGCCCCAATTTCTTTTCTTTCTTGGAATTTTTACGCAGTTGAATTTGTTACCTTTGCGCCCTGTAATGACTGCTTTAGCTGTCAAGTAAAACAAAAAATAAGCACTTGACAGCTAAAGCAGTCATTACAACTACTACAAAAATCAAAAATAATTCAATGAATTTTATCGAGGAATTACGCTGGCGCGGATTGATACAAGACATGACCCCCGAACTCGAAGAAGCCGTAAAAAATGGCAAGTTGACTGCTTATATCGGCTTTGACCCGACTGCTCCTTCATTGCACATCGGTAATATGGTACCTATCATGTTGTTGGTGCATCTGCAACGGCACGGACACAAGCCCATCGCGCTCGTAGGTGGCGCAACCGGGCGTATCGGCGACCCATCGGGCAAAGACGCCGAGCGTCAATTGTTGAGTCTGGAAGTATTGGATAAAAATGCAGAACAAGTGGCGACACAGTTGCAAAGTTTTCTGGATTTTGACTGCGGGGCTGCATCAGCACAAATGGCAAATAATTACGATTTTTACAAAGACATGGGCGCACTTGAATTTCTGCGTGATGTCGGTAAACATATGACAGTCAATTACTTGATGTCAAAAGATTCGGTAAAAAATCGTTTGGAAAGCGGTCTGTCATTTACCGAATTTAGCTACCAATTGATTCAGGGTTACGATTTTAAATGCTTATACGAGAAGTACGATTGTACCTTGCAAATGGGTGGTTCTGACCAATGGGGCAATATCACGGCAGGCGTAGAATTCATTCGTCGTATGTTGGGTAAAAAAGCCCATGCGCTGACCACTCCCCTACTCACCAAACCTGACGGCAAAAAATACGGTAAATCAGAAGGCGGCAATGTATGGCTTGACCCTGCAATGACCACGCCTTACCAATTTTACCAGTTTTGGTTGAATTCGGATGATGCGATGTTGGATAGATTATTCAAGACATTCTCGCTGAAAACTCAAGCAGAAATTGAAGCCATCCTCGCCGAGCACAGCGAAGACCCCGGACGACGTGTCGGTCAAAAAGCTCTTGCCGAAGAAATCACTACGCGCGTACATTCGCGTGAAGCATATGAGTCGGCGGTACAGGCATCGGAATTTTTATTTAGGGGAAAGCGTGATGCTTTGCTGGCGTTGAGTGAAGAAAATTTGGAAGTTGTTAGTCGTGAGGTAAAATATTTTACCATATCAAAAAGCGACCTTGAAACAGGTATTGGTATCATTTCTCTTATGGCAGATGCTACACAAATTGTCAATTCACGTGGCGAAGCACAACGCGCTATAAAGGGTAATGCCGTTTCTGTGAATAAGGAAAAAGTAACTGATAAAGATATGACCGTCAATGCTTCGCATTTACTGCATGATAGATTTATTATGGTGGAGAATGGGAAGAAAAATAAATTTATGATAGAGGTGAAATAGTGTTGTAGTGTCGTTGTGTTGTGGTTGGTAAAATACTACAACACCACGACACCAAAAAACTACAACACCTTCTTCACAATCCTCAATTGATGCGTATATTTTCGTTTTTGACGATTATAAATGCCTTGATGGTCAAGGCGGTCAATGCGAACTTGACCGGAGGCGTGTATGATTTCACTTTCAGGAAGTACGATGCCAACGTGTATGACCTTTCCTTCTTTATTTTCAAAAAAAGCTAAATCACCGGGCAGGGCTTCTTCTACAAAACTAAGGGCTTCGCCTTGATGCACTTGCTGCGAAGCATCGCGCCGTAGCTTGAATCCCAGCATTTTATATACCACCTGTGTATAGCCGGAGCAGTCAATTCCAAATGGCGAACGACCTCCCCATAGATAAGGTGCAAACAGATATTTACGGGCAATTTTGACGACCAATTCGCGTGTAGGCGGCGTATCAACGGGGTTGATGGTTTGTCCGCTAAAAGTGTAGGCTTGTTTATTCAAACGGAAGCGCATACCATCATAATCGGGTAGCGTGCTGCCCATCATAATCGGCAAATAGTGATTATCGGTCATTGCGCCTTGGGCGAGTTCGAGACTGTAGGCGGGTGTTTTTTGTTTGGTGTCATTGATTTCGAGGGCTTGTTTGCGGTCTATCCATCCTTCATAAGCATCTAAGGTGCAACGGATTTTGAGCCATTTGCGCTTTTTCTTCAACACCTCAAAGGTCTCACCAA
>JAHDEO010000246.1:7155-10818 GCA_020628725.1 Saprospiraceae bacterium | reverse complement strand
AAATCATGCCCAATCCTGCTCAAAATCACCTCAATATCACATTTGACAGAATATTGCCCGACAATTCTCATTTACAAATTGTGAGTGTTGATGGGAAAATATTATTACAGAAAAACGTTTCCAATGTACAGCAAGTAAATAATTTAGACATCAATCAACTCCCTGAAGGTGTGTTAATTATCAGTATTTTCAATAATGATATTTTATACTCGAAAAGGATTATAAAAATTAAACCGTAAAAATTGTGAAGACCAAAATTTCAATTTTGTTGTGCGCATTATTTTTTCTGACAAATTGTACGAAAGATGATGAAAACATCAACCCAATCATTGGTTCTTGGAGTCTAGTCCAACTAACAGGAGGCTTTGCAGGAAGTACGCAAAATTATAATCCCGGCGAGATTACATGGACATTTGGTGAAGATATTTTGACCATTGAAGATAATCTTACAAATAATGAAGATGAGCGTCATTACACACTAATTGAACATGAAAATAGTCTCTTCATTGATTTTAATGATGACGAGTCCATATTCGGCGACTTTTTCTTTTATATAGAAATAAATGGTGATGAAGTAATAATAAATCAGGGCGTTGCACGAATAATAATTGAAAATGATACAATGCCGACAGGTATATCCGATGGATATATTTATTCATTTGAAAGGCAATAAGTAAAAGAGGAAGAATAAAAATGAAGTAAACGCAAGCCATGTCAGTGAACATTTACTATCTTTAAATTTATTATTACATCAAATTTAAAGACATGTTCAGATACTTATTTTTATGTTTTTTAATGGCTGCAATGACAGCCTGCACAGGCACCAAAACGACAAGTGACACCCCCGATAATCCCCCACAAAACGACAATACCCTAAAATGCGACTCCGAAAATCCGGCACAAGATATTCCATGGATAAGCGAATTTGCAGCCAACTACAAAGGGCGAGATGTACAAGCCCACATCACCCGATACGAGTTGGATGGCGAATACTATTTTGAAATCAACAACTGTGTCAACTGTGCCGATGCTATGACAGTGCTTTACACCTGCGATCATGGCAAAAAATGCGAAACAGGCGGTATCGCCGGACTCATGACCTGCGGCGACTTCTACGACAAAGCAGGCAAAGGCGAAATCATCTGGAAAAACTATGAGGATTCCGATAAATCGAAATTCTAAACAATATGTAACTAAGTTCAAGTATCAAGCGCAAGTTCAAGTTCAAGTATCGGATTTGGCTACGCCAAATCAAGTATCTTGAGTTTGAACTTGACACTTGTACTTGTACGGACAGGTCGCGACCTGTCCTTTCCAAAACTATGTCCGAAAAAGAACTCGTAGACGGGTGTATCCGCAACGACCGACGTTTTCAGGAGTTGTTGTATCGGAGATACTTCGCTAAAATGATGGCGATGTGTCTGCGCTATACCCATGACCGAGAGCAAGCGATGGATATAGTCAATAATGGTTTTTTGAGGGTATTTAAGAAATTGCATACCTTTAAATTTAAAGGTTCACTCGAAGGATGGGTGCGGCGTTTAGTGTATCATAGTATTTCGGATTATTTTAAGAAAAATGCAAAATACATTAAGCATATCGTACTCGAAGAAAAAGATGATTCGTGCCACGAAAAAGCGTATCAAAATTTATTTTTTGAGGACATTTTGAAAATGGTAGACCGATTGCCTCCGGCTACGAAAGATGTATTCAGATTATACGCGATAGAAGGCTATACTCACGCAGAAATCGCTGTAAATCTGGGCATTAGCGAAGGTACATCCAAATGGCACCTCTCCAATGCAAGGGCAAAGTTAAAGTCCATGTTGGAGCAAAACAATGATTATAAATTACATGCAGGATAATGCAGGATAATAAAGACATAGCGAATATAGACGAGCAATTCACCGACTTGGGTTGGGAGAAAATGCAGGGGATTTTGGATAAAGAAATGCCCATCACACCCGTGCACAAGCGCAGGTGGGGATGGTTGTTATTGCTCTTGTTTTTCGGAATAATGGCAAGTGGGACGTATTATAATTTTGCAATAAAAAATGCAACTCCTCAAAACCAAATTCCTAATACTACCGTTGCTGATACAAACGAAAAAACTAATACGATAAATGAATTTGCAGAGAAAAATAAAGCGATATCAAAAACAATTATTCAAGACAAAGAACAAATCTCCAATGAAGCAATTCAGCATGGAGTAAAAGCAATAATTCCTCCGAAAAACACTCCTAAAAAATCCGTTGAAAAAAATATTATCCAAAATAATTTATACATAAGAAAAGAAAATAATTTCACCCCTAAAAATGGTACAAAAGAAAGTCCATTCATTCCTCAAAACAAAGTTGAACGGAACAGTATCAAAAGAGCAACAGATATTTTGGAAAAACCCGTTGCTTCCAGCTACTTTGGTAAAAATATATCTATCCCTGTAAGTTCATCGGTAGAAAACTCAACTCGCAATTCTCTTATCAACACAGAACGTATTGCCACATTATTCCCTAAAATAATCAAAAATAATAATGTAGTTCTACTACCTTCGCCCGAGCTTGACCCGACTCCCAAAGCACGTAAACCGCACACATACAGTGCGTTTACAGGTGTACGAAGTGATGAGTTTAGCGGATTTGGAGGATTCAATGCGGGATTATTGGCGCATTACTCACTCACGCCCAAGATTGGTCTGGAAACAGGCCTAATGTATAGCAATACACGAAAAAACATTCGCGCTAATATAGATTATACCAATGTAGTCAATGAATTATACCCTGATAACATGTTAGAGTATCGTTCCAACATAGAGGATGTACACAATTATAATTATTTTCGACTGCCTCTATCGCTCACTTATCGTCCACGCAATAAAGTTCAGTTTGCTATGGGAGTAAATGTGGGGCATCGCTTTGACAACATTATTGGAAATCTCAACACACAAGAAGACTTAGCTTTCTCCGAACCGCAATTAGACCAAGAAACCTCCAATTATGAATCTGAATTTGAAGTAGATATACCTACAAATGACCCTCTCACGCTTACCGAATTAGAACGAATTACAGTACCATATTCTCTTGCTGTTCGCAGGACAGATGTAGCAGCACAAGCGAGTCTTCGCTACTACCCTATCCCTCGTCTTGGCATTGACATCAACTACCAATACGGACTCCTGAATATGACTCCAAACACCACCGTCAACCGCAATTCAGGGCTCCAACTCGCCTTAGTTTGGCAATTGCACCGCTAGGTAACTCCAATTTCAACCTCAACCTCAACTGCAAATGAGAATTTGCCAAAGGCAAATTAAAAGTTAAAATTGTTATTGCGGTTGATTTTGAAGTTGCGGTTGAAGTTGAAAAACATTCCTATATTTACGATATTTTCAAATCAGAAGCGCGGAATACGGGATAACTCGTAACCCGCAACTCGCAACTCGCAACCCGCTATGACTTGGTGGAAAGAAGGTGTCGTATACCAAATTTATCCCCGTAGTTTTAATGATTCCAATGGTGATGGTGTCGGTGATATTCGTGGAATTATTCAAAAATTAGATTATATAAAAAGTCTTGGCGTTGATATGATTTGGCTCTGTCCAGTCTATCAATCACCCAATGATGATAATGGCTACGACATTAGCGATTATTACAATATCATGGATGA
>JAHDEO010000246.1:0-7055 GCA_020628725.1 Saprospiraceae bacterium | reverse complement strand
CACCCAATGATGATAATGGCTACGACATTAGCGATTATTACAATATCATGGATGAGTTTGGCACCATGTCAGACTTTGATGAACTGCTCGAAGGCATCCACACACGAGGCATGAAACTCATTATGGATTTGGTGGTCAATCATAGTTCGGATGAGCATGAGTGGTTCAAAGAATCACGCAAATCTAAAGATAATCCGTATCGCGATTGGTATATTTGGAAAAAGGGAGAAAACGGCAAGCCACCAACTAATTGGCTCTCCTTTTTCTATGGCAGTACATGGGAATATGATGCTACAACAGACGAGTACTACTTGCATTTATTTACCAAAAAGCAACCGGATTTGAATTGGGAAAATCCAAAAGTACGACAAGCCTGTTATGATGTGATGAATTATTGGTTTGAGAAAGGCATCGACGGATTCCGAATGGATGTTATCTCCTTGATTTCCAAACGCCCTGAGTATGCCGATGTACCTACGGATGACTTACATTATGCCATCTCCAATCGCTATGCCAATGGTCCGCGTGTCCATGAGTTTTTACAGGAAATGAATCGTGAAACCTTCTCCAAATATGATGTAATGACCGTAGGAGAAGGACCGGGCATCACAAAGGACAACGCACCACTCTACGTCAATAATGACCGCAATGAACTGAACATGGTCTTCTCCCTTGAACATATGTTTCTCAATGACGGACCTGATGGAAAATATGACTACCGACCAACTGATTTTTTACGATTTAAAGGCTTGTTTGCAGAATGGAATGAAGCACTTGGAGAAAAAGGTTGGGGCAGTATTTTTCTCAGTAATCATGATTTTCCGCGTGTCGTTTCGCGTTATGGCAATGACAATGAGCAATTCCGAAAAATATCTGCTAAAATGTTGGCTATACTACTGCTTACGCATCGTGGTACAGTGTATATTTATCAAGGCTGTGAAATTGGAATGACCAATGTTGCTTTTGATTCGATGGATGATTACCGTGATGTGGAAGCCCGGAACGCTTGGCAAGAATGGCAAGCCAAAGGTATGACCGAAGCCGAATTTCTCCCGCGCGTACACGTACAGGGGCGCGACAATGTACGTACGCCCATGCATTGGGATGCTTCCGATAATGCAGGCTTCACAGCAGGTCAGCCGTGGATAAAACTAAACCCTAATTATCCAAAAATCAATGTAGCCGAAGCTGAGGCAGATGCGGATTCGATTTTACATTTTTATCGAAAAATGATACAATACCGCAAGTCCAATTTGCTGTGGACTTATGGTACCTACCAACAATATCTGACAAAACATAAAAGTATTTTTGCTTATCATCGTGTACATAAAGGTGTATCATTTTTAGTCGTTTTAAATCATAAAGATAATGGCGAAACTGTCCATTTGAATGATTTGGGCTGTGGTGGTAAGTCATTGATTTACAGCTATGGAAACTATCCTGATGCGCCTGTTTTTGATGGAGAGAAAATTGAATTGCGCGGATGGGAAGGGGTGATTTTCTCCTTTTAAAACCTTATATTTGTATTGTTTTTCACAGAAAAAGAATAATTATGACCGTAATAGATAAAAGGCAAGCCATTCAGAGTTATGTAGAGCACGCCAGTGAACCTATTTTGAATGCATTAAGTGCTGTTATTAAGGCTTATGAAAGCAAAGAAAATGAAGACCCTATCAGTAAAATTACAAAAATAAAAGACTTGCCAGTTGAATTACAAAAAGAAATTGAACTCGGAATAAAAGATTTGGATGAGGGTAGAACATCAACTCATGAGGAAGTTATGGAACGAATGAAAGCAAAACACGAGTTATGATTTACGCAATAATATGGTCTGATAGAGCCGAAAAAAATTATGATGACATCCTAGAATATTTGGTAGAGTCATGGGGACGAAAGGTATTAATCAGGTTCATTAAACAAGTAAATTCTACTTTTGACCTTATAGAACACTCTCCTAGAGCATATCCCAAATATGAAGACCACGAAAATATACGAAAAGCAGTTATCAATCCCCACATTTCACTTTTTTACAGGATAAAAGATGAAAAAATAGAACTCATCTGTTTCTGGAATAACCGCCGTAATCCTGATGACCTTCCTATCTAATCATTCATTTTCAAAACAAAAACTAAAATTAAGTGTCTGACAATCAACATCTATGGGGACTCGACTTAGGCGGCACTAAAGTCGAATGTGTTGTCCTTCAATCCAAAGACGAGCCGACGGTATTGGCGCGAGAACGCATGTACACCGAAAAAGAAAACGGCTACAAGCACATCCTCAATCGCATCAAATTATTGGTGGATAATGTCGCAGAACAGGTTGGCAGCCGCCCTACGCGCATCGGTATCGGGACTCCCGGCACGATTGACCCGCCTACTCAAACGTTGAAAAACTCCAATTCCACTGAACTCAACGGTCAACCGTTCAAGCGAGATATGGAAGAATTACTCGGTGTAGAATTGGCACTTGCCAACGACGCCAATTGCTTCGCACTCGCAGAGGCACGCATGGGTATCGTTCCGCAAATGAAGCCCGATGCAAAGGTCGTTTTTGGTGTTATCATGGGCACGGGCGTAGGTGGCGGTGTAGTGGTCAATGGTCAGGTCATCAATGGCGCACAAGGTATTGGTGGTGAGTGGGGACACAACTTTCTCGACCTATCGGGTGGCGATTGTTATTGTGGTAAAAAGGGTTGTGTAGAGACCGTCATTTCCGGTCCGGCTACCGAGCGTTTTTACAAAGAAGTTTCCGGCAAAAGTCTCTCACTAAAAGAAATAAACGCCGCCCATCAAGCCCAAAACGACCCACACGCCAAAGCTACGATTGACCGCCTCTGTCATTTCTTTGGAATGGGGCTTTCCTCACTTATTAATATCCTAGACCCGGATATTATCGTCATCGGTGGCGGTGTAGGCAATGTGGATGCGCTCTACACACAAGGTATTCGTGATGTAGAAAAATTTGTATTCAATAATCGGCTGGAAACTATGATAGTACGTCCGAAATTGGGAGATAGTGCAGGGGTGTTTGGAGCGGCTTTTTTGGTGGCTGAATAATTTTCATTTAAATTACTATAGAAAGTCTTGCTACAAAGACACAAAACACAATTCACTAACAATCAATCAAATACAATTTCGAAACCCTTTGCATGAAAAAAGCCACGCCAAAGGCGCAGCTTTTATATCATAAAGTAGAATTGTGAAGCGAGTTATCGAATCACGAAAATTCTACCATCTTTTATCTCTATCTCCTCTATCTCTACGTGGTCCGCGGTCGCGGTCTCTACGGTCTCCTCGGCGGTCATCTCTTCTATCACGGTCACGGCGTGGCGGACGTTCGCGCTCTACGTAACCTTCCGGCTTCGGTAAGAGTGCCTTACGTGAGAGTCTGAATTTGCCTGTACGTGGGTCGAGTCCGATTAATTTGACCTTAATCATATCACCCGGATTTACGACATCCTCTGTGCGAGCAACGCGTTCCCACGCCAACTCAGAGATGTGTACCAAACCTGACTTACCCGGCAAGAAGTCTACAAATGCACCAAACTCTTTGATAGATTTGACTTCTGCTTCGTACTCGTCGCCAACTTCCGGTACTTGAGTGATACCTTTGATTTTGGCGATTGCCATATCAAGTGATTCGCGGTCGGTACTGGCAATCGTGACGTGTCCGTGGTCGCCAATTTCTTCGATATTGATAATCGTATTGGTTTCTTTTTGCATCTCTTGGATGATTTTACCACCCGGTCCGATGACTGCACCAATAAAGCTCTTATCAATCAACAATTTCTCCATACGAGGCGCGTGCGGCTTGAGGTCTTCGCGTGGCGCGTCAATAGTCTCGTTCAATTTATCAAGGATGTGGAGACGACCTTGACGCGCTTGTTCGAGTGCCTTTTCGAGTATTTCGTAAGGCAAGCCGTCGATTTTGATGTCCATTTGACAAGCGCAAATACCTTTATCTGTACCCGTCACTTTGAAATCCATATCACCCAAATGGTCTTCGTCACCGAGTATATCGGAGAGAATCGCATAACGCTCACCATCTGTAATCAAACCCATTGCGATACCCGAAACGTGCGATTTGATATGAATACCTGCATCCATCAATGCCAATGAGCCGGAACAAACCGTCGCCATAGAAGACGAACCGTTCGATTCGAGAATATCCGACACAATACGTATAGTGTAAGGCATATCTTCTTCGCTCGGTAAAACCTGACGCAGTGAACGATTCGCCAAATTCGCGTGACCTACCTCACGGCGTCCCGGTCCGCGCATTGGACGCACTTCACCCACTGAAAATGCAGGAAAATTATAATGCAAAATGAACTTATTGAAATGCAATCCCATTGCATCGTCAATCATTTGTTCATCTGTTTTTGTACCCAATGTGAGCGAAGCCAATGCCTGCGTTTCGCCGCGCGTAAATACACCCGAACCGTGTGTACTCGGTAAGTAATCTACCTCCGACCAAATGTGGCGAATGTCTTCCGGCTTACGACCATCCAAGCGGATTTGCTCACCCAAAACGACATCTCTAATGGCATATTTCTGTATTTCGCCGTAGTATTTACTGACGAAATGCCCGTTTTCTTCCATCCATTCTTCGCCGTGCTTTTCGAGCATCGCTTCTTTCAATTCTTCTTTTACGGCTTTGAATTTTTCTTTGCGCTCGTGCTTTTCAGTAGGTGTTTTGGCGATGGCGGTTACTTTATCTTTAATCAAAGCCTCTACTGCTGCTTTGATTTCCTCATCTTCGGGCTGCGGGTCGATTGCGCGTTTCACCGTAGCTTTTTCGCCGACCAATTCAGCCAATGCCAATTGCGCTTTACACTGTACTTTGACAGCTTCGTGTCCGATGCGAATCGCTTCTACAAGGTCAGCTTCCGAACATTCTTTGGCTTCACCTTCTACCATCATCACATTCTCCATCGTGGCACCGAGTATAATATCAAGGTCAGCATTTTCGAGTGCTGCTTTGCCCGGATTGACGACAAACTCGCCATCAATACGCGCTACACGCACTTCCGAAATAGGACCGTCAAATGGTATATTCGATACGGCTAGTGCTGTCGATGCCGCCAAGCCCGCAAGGGCATCCGGCATGGTATCACCATCCGAAGAAATCAAGTTGATAATGACTTGTGTATCATACAGATAACCATCCGGGAAAAGCGGACGGAGTACACGATCAACGATACGCGAAGTCAGGATTTCGTTTTCAGAGAGTTTTGCTTCACGGCGGAAGAAGTTGCCGGGAATACGCCCGACTGATGCAAATTTTTCTTGATAATCTACTGAAAGTGGAAAGAAGCTCTGCCCTTCACGCATTTCTGTAGCAGATACCACAGATGCAAAGAGCATGGTATCGCCTAACTTGACGACCACCGAACCGTCGGCTTGTGCCGCCAGTTTTCCGGTTTCGAGTATCACCTCTCTCCCGTCAGGCAGGTTGAATGAAGTTGTAGTAGGAATTTGTTTTCCCATGACTTATTAAGTTTAAGTTTAAGTCTAAGTTTAAGTTTGAATTTTATTAAATAATAAAAAACAACATGCAACTCAAACTTATTACTTTCTAATTTTATATAATTGCAAAAAACATACAAACTGTTTCACTTCGGATAAGGAAGATTACGATGAAGTGTATCGGTAAGTAAGCAAAAAAAGTGTTCTGTATGCAGAACACTTTTTATAATATTTTTGCCAGAAATTATTTACGCAATCCGAGTTTTTCGATGAGTGCGCGATACTCGTTAATATCTTTTTTCGCCAGATAGTTGAGCAAACGCTTACGTTGACCTACCATAGAAAGCAGGGAACGCTGACATGAAAAATCTTTGCGATTGGTTTGCAAATGTTTGGAAAGCTCTTTGATGCGGTAAGTGAGTAGGGCTACTTGTGAGTGAGTAGAGCCGCTGTTTTTCTCGCTGCCCCCAAATTCTTTGTAAATTTCTTCTCTTTTTTCTTTTGTTAGATAAACTGCCATTTTAATTTTTTCTTTATGCTAATTTTTATCCCTTTAATTTCGGCGCAAAGATACATTAAATTTTTGATTTTTAATTTTTGATTTGAATGATTTTTGATTTTTGATTTTCGATTTTTGATTGATTTAAGTTGCAATACGACAAATTGCTTTACAAAAATTTGATTATTAGCATTTTATGAAATAGAATAAAAAACAAATAATATCGAAAGATAATAATTTTGCGAGGCAAAATCCAATCAAAAATCAAAAATCACCCAATCAAAAACCCTTTATTCTTTCAATCCAGACCTTTAGCGTTTTATCTTTGCCTTGACCTACCCATTTTTTACGGTCTACGCCTACTTTTTCCAATGCCCTGACAGTACGTATATTTTCCGGATTAATCGTCGCAATTAGTTGCCGATTCATCGTGTGTGCATGTGCATTGATATCACGTAGTATTTCCGGCATCAAGCCCTTCCCCCAATGATTCTGGCGTAGCATATACACGACTTCCAATTCATCCTGCTCAGTATATTCGCTTTCTTTCAATTCGAAGTGTCCTGCAAGATGTTGATTGACGTCAATTGCCCATATTTCAAAGTGGCGGTCTGAGAGAGGTCGTTCATAGAGTTGTTGGATTCTCCCAAATAGTTCGAGGGCATGTGCTTTCGTTTTACATGGTCCATTGCCCATGTAATGATTAACGACCTTATCCATAAAAAGGTCAATCATTTCCTCTCTATCATTAAATTGATATTTACGCAGCAATGTCCGTTGCGTTATAATGTCTTTGTTGAGCACGGATATCGGATTTTGAGCTTATTTAAAATTCATTTTTAGGTCGGAAAATGAATTTTAAACAAGTCTTAAAGTGAGTAAATAAATAGATGAGAGTACTGAGTGAACGCAAATTAAGACTATTTTTGCAAATAAAAATGTCGTATAACGGATTTTTCATTCAAAAAGTCAATATTTTAATTATTCATGTATCACTATCCATCAATTTACTGATTGTCTAATGACCGATTTAATACAAGATTGGAAAAACCGAAGTGTAAGTACGCAAAAGGAGCATCGCAAAT
>JAHDEO010000245.1 GCA_020628725.1 Saprospiraceae bacterium | reverse complement strand
GGTGAATGAACCGTCGTTGAAGTTTTCATTGAAGGTTTGGGCGAAATTCGCCGTATATATGAACGTCAGTATGAGTAGTGTTAATGTAGCTTTTTTCATTTGCCCTTATTCGTGATTCGTGTATTCGTTGACTCGTGATTCGTTTTTAATTGCAAACAAATTATAAATAGGTGAATCGCAAGTGAATGGCAAATATACAAACAAGGGAGGGTTTTGGAGTTATGAGAATGTAAATTATGGGGTTGGGGCGGGTTCTTTGGGTTGGGGATTAATAACATTTTCTATTGGAAGCATTTCGTTCTCTTCTATTTTTTCTTTTATATCTACCTTATAAGTAAATTTTAATCGACTGAGGCGCATGTCAATGATGGCTTCTTTCATTTTCATGTTATGAGGTTGCCTAAAAATACTGGTTTTGTAAGGAAAGATTGTATTGAGCAGTTTTTGGAGAATTTTTGATTCGATTTCTATGGCTTTACTTTCTTCTATGTAATTTACTTTCCCAAAAACATAAATTAATAATGAAAAGATGAAAATTCCTATTCCAAGATATATAAGGCTATATGATAGATTAGTTAACCATATCAAAAGTACCACTACCAATGCGGAAAAAGAGAACATAATAAATACAATACGCCCCATAATTGAATGGTGATGCTGCTTAATACCTTCGATATTTATAGAAATCTTCTCCGCCAAATCTATCATCTCCTCTAATTCCCCAATTCTTTTTTCAATGTCCTTCATCTTTTAGAAATTAGCAATTTTATGAAAAAAGTACATCGCAAGGGCTTTGCGATTTTCTTCACCTTTAATTTTGGTTTCGACTTTTTCTTTGTTCCATTCAAGTGATTTTTCATAAGAACATAAGGGTAAACTTGCACATTTAAGGTTTTGCTCACCAACTTGTTCCAATAACTCTTGTATGATTTTGCTGAATGGACTTTTTCCTTTGGGATGATAATAATTTTGGGCTTCGTTTAGTTTATTTTCATCAAAAAACAAATCAGCCTTATTCGCTACGATTAGTAACCACTTCGGGGCTTTTCCTATGGCGAATGCCTCTTTTATCTTATTGCAAACGGTTCTGAAATCCTTTAATTCTTCACTCAAATTCAATTCTCGTAGCTTATCAATCGAATCTATCTTATCATCTTCGATGTAAATATTTTTCGCTACCGGATCTCTTTGGTCTGTATAACCCCAATCAACAACGTAAATTACACCTTCGAGATTTTCATGTTTGTTGAAGGCTTCATTCAGACCTTTAAATCTTTTCGCAAAGCCCTGCCCCGGAATTACCCGAATGAGCTTAGTCCAAGCACCTAGAGTCAGCGTTCCAACTTCAACTTCATTTGATGCTTCTTTTGGTAATTTCCACGACATGTCATTTGACTCACCATATAAGTAAGCCATCATAACTGACTTGCCTACATTTGAACGTCCTAAAACGACAACATTCGTGTTTCCAACATTCGCATAAGCCAAAGCCTTTTTCCACCACTTTTGTATGGTGGTGCGGTATTTATATGCCGTAATCGGCACTCTGATGAACGACGGGGCAATGTCGCTCCATTTTTCGAATTCCATATGGGTATCCTTTTGGTTGACAAGGGAATGAATTTACATTCAAAGATACACAAAAAATATCGAATGTACAAATTGTGAATATTTGCTTGGGGTGGTCTTTGCTTTTTTACGAAACAAAATAATTGATTGATTATTAGGTGATTATAATTTTTTTTTACTGCGAGCCGGAAACTCGCGTTACGTTATATCTCCACCAAGCCCGTCTCCGTAATCATCGTCGATTCCTGATAGGTGTCATAATCCGTATTAATATCCCAAAGGTCAGGCTGCGTATTATTAATAATGCCTTCGGCAGCCAATAAACCCATGAGAATACTATGGTCTTGATTATTGTATTTAAATGCACCATAACGCCCAATGACGGATAATTTTTTAACGGTTTTGAGATAATTTTCGATAGGTTCGAGGGTGTTTTTGTAACCGCGTTTGTAGACGGGATAACAGCGCGGGATGCGATACACATGTCCATCCAAAATCTTACTGTCGCCGATGATGCCCGTTTCGCGGATTTCTTTTTTTGCTAAATTAATCAAAAAATTATCATCCTTTTTCCACAAATCATCTTCAAAATTGCACCAATATTCGAGTACGAGAATGGAAGAATTTTCATCGCCGTAGAGGTCGGGCGTCCAGTTGCGAAAATTGGTAATACGTCCCATTTCGAGGTCGGGCGCGTGGATGTAGAGCCAATTATCAGGAAACAAATCGGGGCTGTCAATATTAAGATACACGAGAATGGTATTGCGAAATTGGAGGCTCAAAGCTGCCTCTCGCACCTCCTCCGAAACTTCCGGCAAACGGCTCACCATCAGCGACAAAGGCATCGAAGAAATAATGTGGTCGTACTCATGGTAATCGCCATTTTCGAGCGTGAGTCCGCGTGCGATATGGTTTTCGGTGTGAATTTTTTGGACGGGGGTTTTCATAAAAATATTGCCGCCATATTCGCGGGTACGTTGCGCCATGCGCTCGTATATCATGCCCGTGCCGCCTGTGGGATAGGCAAATTGGTCAACGAGGGTTTTGTGTTCGTTGCCGCGTCCGCCGAGTAGCGCATTTTTGATGGCTTCAAAGAGGGAAAGTTTCTTGATGCGCTGCGCCGCAAAATCTGCGTCAAGGTCTTTGCAACTGATGCCCCACAATTTTTCGCTGTATGTTTTAAAGAAAATTTCAAACAAACGTTTCCCAAAACGATTCGATACCCAATTTTCAAACGAACCATCATCTTCTAGCGGATTCATACGTCCTTTTCCATAACTCAATAAGCAATTTGCCGCTTCAATCGGTCCGAGATTAAAGAAAGCATTGAAGGCTTTGAGTGGATAATGGAAGAGTTTTTTATTATAATAAATTCGCGTGAGCCTATCAACCATGCGATAGTCGTTCTCTGCTAATTCGAGCCACAATTCATTGACTTTCTTATCATTGGAAAAGAAACGATGCGGACCTATATCGACTCGTTGATTCCACAATTCGATGGTGCGTGACATGCCCCCCACGCGGTCGCTCGCCTCGTACAAATCGACTTTGATGCCATTCTTCGCCAGCACATAAGCCGCTGTCATACCTGCCGGTCCCGCACCGATTACTGCTATTTTCATTTACTGATGAGTTGTTGGGTTGACGAGTTGACGAGTTGTTGTATCGTATTTTCATCAATTCAACAACTCGTCAATTCATCAACTCGTCAACACAAAATTACCTATTTTTGTGGATGATGAAGGGAAAACGCACATTTAATAACGAATTAGTCCTTGTTGGTATTTTGCTGCTGGGGGCAGTGGTGCGTTTTTGGGGGATAGATTTTGGGATGCCCCATGACTTGGCGCGTCCTGATGAGCAACATTATATTGGCATTGCATTTCAACTCCTGAATGGCGGTCCTACTACCGAATATTTTTACGAATATCCTTCCTTATTCTTTTACGTGATGGCAGCGGGTTTGGTTGGTTTTTATGTACTTGGTCGATTGGTTGGGGTGTATAGTGGCGTGGATGATTTTATTTTCCAGTATGCCAATGACCCTGCAAGTTTGCATTTTATGTCGCGTGGATTTTCGGCGATTATAGGTGTGTTGACCATTTATGGCGTATATAAAACGACGCGGCGATTATTCAAAAGTGAGAAAACGGGCTTGGTGGGTGCTTTGTTTATGGCATTGTGCTATCTGCATGTACGCGACTCTCATTTCGGGACGATGGATGTGTCGATGACTTGCCTGATTGTCGCTTCTTTTCATTTTATTGTGAAAAGTTATGATGAGTGGAATCTAAAAAATTATCTGCTCGCAGGACTGCTTGCGGGGCTTGCTACAAGTACCAAATACGCGGGTGCATTTTTAGTTTTCCCCATGTGTTTGTTACATTTATTCAAGGTTTTGGAACACAACATGCCTTTTTTCCGTATATTTATGGAAAAAAGGATATGGGGCTTTGCGGCAGCAATGATTCTGGGTTTTTTGGCGGGTACGCCTTATTTTTTGACCGAATATCCTAAATACCTCTACTACATCGTCAATCGGGTGGATTTGATGGATTCACAAAGCCCGAAAATTGCGATTGGTTGGTGGTATCATCTCAAATTTTCGCTGTGGCATGGATTGGGTTGGGGAATGTATTTGGCAGCTTTTGCGGGTTTAGTGTTGTGTTTTATTCGAGACTGGAAAAAAGCTTCGATATTATTGGCTTTTCCGTTGACGTATTATTTGTTTGTTGGAAAAGGTTATGTAGTTTTTTTGAGATATGTGGTGCCTGTATTGCCATTTATGTGTATCGCAGCGACTTATTTGGTGTATGAGGTATATCAGTTTTTGAAAGAAAAATTAGAATATCAATACGTAGCGGCACTGACAGGCGTATTAATCGTAATTATTTTATTTCAAGGTTGTTATAATTTACTGCATTTCAATTATTTAATCACAAAAAAAGATAGCCGTGAATTGGGAAAAGAATGGGTAGAAGAGAATATTCCGCAGGGAAGTTCCGTTTACCAATTTACCAACGGCTCCAATTTTTGTCGCTTACAATTACGCCCCAATCTGGAAACATTAGAAAAAAGATATAATGCCGCCGTCCAAGAAGGCGAAAAAGGACGCCTCCAAAAAGCACGAATCGACCATTGGAAACGCTCTGACCACGAAGGTTTTAAAAATTACACCTTCAAAGATACACTCAACCAATTTGTGTATAATGGTCAACCTATCAACTCACCACCCGACTATGTGATTATCCACTATTATCCGCTAATAGAATTTATGCCCCCGCCAAAACACGTTCAAGAATTGATTGCTACTCAGTACACCCGGATAAACGAAATTCAAACGGTCAACCCGGAACATCCCGAAAATAAATACGACCAGCACGATGCCTTTTTTCTGCCTTTTGCGGGATTCCGTGAGGTGGAAAGAATGGGGCCCAATATGCTGTTTTACAAGAAATTGTAACATGCTTTGCATGTGCGTCGTAGCTTATTATACCATTGCCTAAACCAAAAGTAATGTCTGGTAGCCAATTGTCACCATTTTCCTTTTTATCAACTAATTTTTACATCAATAAAGATGACAAAAAGCATTATTTGATGCGGGGTATTTATCTCGCAATATCGGCAAATATTGCTTTCATTATAATGGGATTTTTCGTTAGAATTGAACTGACCATATTATCGGGTTTGCTACTTATTCCCTGTTTTATTGCTTGGTTATTTCTAAAGAAAAATCTACATGAGGCGGCTATTCACACGATGTCGATAGGGTATGCGCTTGGATTTATTGGTAGTCCGTGGTTGATAGGTCGGGCTTATGCGCCCATTTTGATATATATTTCGATTCTTTTGGTTGCCAATTTAGTTTTCCGTTCTCGCCAAATAAAGGTGTTATACTTCTTGGTGACTTTCCTAAGTACCTATGCTTACATCTTGGCTAATACAAATACGACTCAACCCGAATTACCTCATATTTATTTGGTAGAGTTTGGCATGTTATTATTTATCATACTATTCATAACAAACGCATTAAATATTTTTATCGTTGATATACAAAAATTTAAACACCAGCTTCGTGAGCGAGAAATTTTTCTGGATAATATCATCAATGCTTCTCCAAATGCAGTTTTTGTTAAAAATGATCGACTGAAAATTGTATTGGTCAATGATAAATTTGTGGAAATAGAAGGGAGACCAAGAGAAACATTTATGGGAAAAACCGCTGTTGAAATACAAGGAGAATTTGAAGGATACGAACAAATAGAAGCTGAGGATCATGCAATATTGGCAGGTAAAAAAGAAGTTATTGGAAATGTCGTCACAGGAATAGAAAACGGCAAGCAGCTATGGTTTGAATACAGTAAAATTCCGATAAAAGATGAGCAAAAAAATATCATAGGTATACTCGGTGTTACCAAAAATATCACGCAAGAAAAATTACAAGAAATCGCCCTAAAGGAGAAAAATGAGCAATTGGAAAAATACATTGAATCCAATATGCAGCTTGAAAATTTCGCTCATATTGCTTCGCACGACCTCCGCGAACCTATCCGTAGCATCGTGAGTTTCAGTCAATTATTAAAAAGAAATGCAAAAGAAAAGTTAGATAAAAATGAGTCTGAATATCTCGATTTCATCGTTACAGCTTCCAAAAATATGACAGCATTAATCGACGATTTATTGGCTTACGCACTGGTCGATTCGCAAAAACCGGCTTTTCGGAACATCTGGTTAGAACCGCTTTTTGAATCGCTTTTATTGCAAATGCGAGCTGCCATCGATGAAAAACAAGCAACGATAAACTACGATAATATACCGGAAAAAATCTACGGAAATCCGACACAAATCACGCAACTGTTTCAAAATCTCATCTCGAATAGTATCAAATTCAGCCGCCCCGGCATACCGCCCGTTATCACGATTCGTGCGGAAGAACAGGGGCATTATTGGCAATTTTCGGTGAGTGATAATGGCATCGGTATTTCTCCTGAATATTACGAAAGGATCTTTCTGCTTTTCCGTCGTTTGCATACACGCGACATCTATACGGGGTCGGGTATAGGTTTGGCGACTTGCAAGAAAATAGTTGACCTGCACAAAGGCGAAATTTGGCTTGAATCGCAAGAGGGGCAAGGTTCAACTTTCCATTTCACTATTAGAAAATGGTTTGAAGCAGAAGCCAAAATCGTGCGTTCTATGATGCCTAATGGTGTACAGCCAGTTTCTTGATGTTTTTTTGTCTATTCACCTCAATTTCAACAAAATACAAACCTGAATCTAGAGTTTTTGTCGATAGACTCATGGCATGTTCACCACTTGCGAATCTATCATCTATTAGAGTTTTTATAGGTTGTCCCAGTGAATTAATCAGATGTATTTTTACATCTGCTGCTTGTGGTAATTCGTACTCAATTTGTGCAATATCTGTTGTGGGATTCGGGAAAATGTGTAGATTGATATTCGGAGAATTATCAACGTAATTTACACTCGTTGTAATATCAGGAGTGTCCAATTTTTCATCTGTATAAAGCCGATATTCACCTGCCTCAAGTGGAACAATTTCCGTCAAATCATCCACCATCAAACTATCGCCCGAAAAATATTCGTACCACGTTCCCATATCTTGAAAAAAGACATTCAAATCGCCTGCTTCCATATCAAAATTTCCTAATACTACCGCATTCATTTCAGAATGATTCAGGTAAATACGTTTGTGCGAAGTATTGACATTTAATTGATAGTCAGTTGTTTCAAAAGTTGCATAATTTTTCTTTAAATTAATCAATGCCTTATATACATCATGCAATCGTTGGCGATTTGTCATCTCAAAATAATCCCAACGAATAGGTTTCGGGTCAAGTCGGCAATTGGGATTTACTGTACCATTCACACAATAATTTATCGAATAATCGTAACCCAATTCGCCAAATTGCCACAACATTTTCGGTCCCGGAATCGTGAAGAAAAACGCTGCCGCCAGTTCTTGTCTTGCCAATGCCGTTGGCAATTCCTGCACATCATAATCTCCGTTTGAATTGCCAAATTGCAGATTTTTATACATCAATCGTTCCTCGTCATGGCTTTCCATGTAACCAATTAAATGCGGGTCGTCCCAACCGCGATATTGATACGAAATATAGTTCAAATTGGAGCTGTAACCCATTGTTGCTTCGTTATATTCGTGATTTTCATTGCCCCATGACATACAGCCATAATCCGATAATTCCTTTTCCTCTGAATTGGCGGCAAAATGCTCCAAAATCACATAAAAATCCTCATCTTCCGCCCAACAAACATCCGCCATCCGCTTCAACAAAGCAATCCGTGACGCATCGTATGACGACCACACATACACATCCGTATTAAATGTTTGGGTAATACCTTTCGACAAATCAAAACGAAAACCATCCACTCGAAATTCGCGTATCCAATGTTGCATCACGCGGTCTACCCATGCCTGTGTTGCCGCACTTTCATGGTCAAAATCGTAACCGACATTGAAGGGATGCCTTGCCGTTACATTCAAATAGGGATTGTCGGGCGAAGGGCGGAAATTTGCCGCATCCCAATACAATTGACACAGCGGACTCTGACTAAAAGCATGATTAAATACCACATCCAAAATCACCGCAATTCCTCGCGCATGTGCCTCATCCACAAGGCGTTTGAAACTTTCTTCATTACCGTAATACTTATCCAATGCCATATGAAATGATGGATTGTAGCCCCAACTTTGATTGCCTTCAAATTCGCTGACGGGCATCAATTCAATCGCATTTACCCCTAAATTTTCCAAATAATTCAGCGTATCAATGAGCGTGTTATAATCATGATTAATGAGAAAATCGCGCATCAATAGTTCGTAAATTACAAGGTCGGTTTTAGCAGGTTTTTCAAAATCATCAACTTGCCAATCGTATTCCCCCTCTCCCAATGTAAAAGCTGTTACTGCGTTCACTGTTTTTCCTGTGGGATAGGGTTTTAAATCGGGATAAGTCGCACCAATTTCCCCATCATGAAATGGGTCGAGTATCTTCTCGCTGAATGGGTCGGCAATCCGAATTTTACCATCTACAAAATATTGAAATGCATACTCCGTCTGTGGTGTCAATCCTTCAATATCCAGCCACCAAGTAGCCCCATCAGGCGAGCGATTCATAAAGAAATCCGTGTCAATTTCCCAATCATTAAAATCGCCAATGATATACACAAACTCCTTGTCAGGCGCGTACAAGACCAAACGTAATGTATTGTCATTCAACTCATTCAAACCCAAGTCTGAACCCGCAGGTACTTCTTCGATATTTACATTCGGATTGACGGTATACCTGAAAACATCTTCTGCCGTAACGCCATCGGCTTCGGCTACGACACGCACTTCGTGTGTACCACTCAATCCCGCTTGCAAATTATAATTAAGTTCAGTTCCGGCTGCTTGATAAATTAAAATATTGTCGATATACAACAGAAAATTAGCCGATGCAGACGCTACCGCAGAGACGAGAATCATTTCATTCGGACTCACAAAAAACTCCGTTTCTATGGGGTTCGTAAACGAAACACTAAAGGTATTATCAGGGTAAACAGGCACAAAAATATCCATTCCATCCTCCGTTTTTCCTTCTAATGAACCATCCGCATTACGAAATACAAACGCCATTTCAAGAATTTCCTCCGACTCCGGCACATCATAATAATCACGTATATGAAAAGTCAATTGATGAAGGTTATTCCCAATGTCAGTCATCTCCAATGTCGGGTCTGCTACACCCCAATTGCCCACGACATAACGCCATTCACCGGGCGCGCTCACGTCCGTAATCACACCCGTATGTATGTACACGGGGGTGACACCCGCAAGCTGCCCCGTGCCTTGTGTGGCATCGTAGGTGATAGTCACAACATCATTTGCCGTAGGAAAAAGCGGGTCAGTCGTGACGATTTGTGCTAACGAAATTTGAGTGAGAAATAGGATAAAAAAGGAGAGAGGATAAAGACGCATAGTTTAGTGATTGGTGAACAGTGATTAGTTCAAGGAGTTTCGCTTAGAGAAGAAAAACTCTCATTTATTTTCAGTACAAAATTATAAATAAATGTATTTGAAAATAGTTTTGCGAAGCAAAATAAAAACTAATCACGAGTCACTAATCACCAATCAACTAAAATGTAGATTTGAGCAAGGCGTCATAACCTTGACGGTCAAAACTATATAATTTAGCAGGACGATGTGCCACGTCTTTTTGCAATTCATTAAGGTCTTTGAGAATGCCCATGGAGAGAATTTTTTTACGGAAATTTCTCTTGTCCAATGTTTTGTCAAGTATCGCTTCGTAAAGAGATTGGAGTTCGGTCAGGGTGAATTTTTCAGATAATAGATTGATACCAATCGGACGTGAGGCAAGATTAGCTTTGATGTGTTCGAGTGAAGCGGTGAGAATTTCGTTGTGGTCGAAGGCGAGTTTGCCCACCTCTTTTACGTTGTGCCAAGTCGCGCTGTTTTCGTATGCGGCTTCTGTTTCTGCGTTGTAGTCGTTGATATTGATAAGTGAATAATATGCCACCGTAACCACTCTGCCAAGCGGATGTCTTTCTACACGTCCAAAAGCATGTACTTGTTCGAGATAAATATCATCCAATCCTGTACGCTGAGAGAGAATACGATATGCAGCACTATCCATGTCTTCATCGGGCGTCAACAAGTCACCGACGAGCGACCACTGCCCCTTGAATTCATCAGTATAAGAACGAATCAATAAGACCTTCAAATCCTTCCCGTCAAAACCAAAAATCACACAATCTACCGAAATAGCGGATTTGAAAAAACGCTCTTCTATGGATTTTAAGCCGGAGTTTATATTATAAGTAGTATCTACCATCATCTAATGAGTGAATGAGTGAATTTTGAATGAATAAATGAATTAGGAGAAAGGTTTTAATTCATTCATTCCTCCATTCAAAATTCATTCATTTATTCTTAAACAAAGTTACAAAAACACTTTTAAAGTTTTTAAGACGCATGTATAACGTGCAAGTAATGAAAAATATGTTATATCATAGATGTTTTTTATATTAAAATATCCTTAAATTCACACAAATATTTGATTGTAAAACGTTTATAATAATACTCATTTTTGATTTTATATAAAGAATAATTCTCAAATACGTATTTTTGTGACATTTCTACAAAGAAAAAAAGTCTTAAACAAAATTAGTTACGGGTTACGAGTTGCGGGTTACGGGTTGCGGGTTACGAGTTACGGGGTACGGGGTACGAGTTAGTTGG
>JAHDEO010000244.1 GCA_020628725.1 Saprospiraceae bacterium | reverse complement strand
ATCAAACAAGGTGTAATGCCGGTGCCGACCAATGATAATCCGCAAGATTGACCTTTCCTCCTTCCACTTTCACGCCTTCTTTTGCCAGTTTTTCTATTTGATTATCAACATGTTCAATGATTTCGCCTTCTGTATTGACGATGCGGTGTACGGGGTGTGTATCGCTTAATTTATCAATAAAATTTGGAATAACTCGAAGGTGTGCTTTGTAGCCGCCCATGCCTTTAATCGCGTCTTGATAGGTAGCAATTTTCCCTTCGGGAATATGCGCCACAAAATGCTTAAACAAGTCAAAATTATTTTCTTCTATTTCAGGGAATGCACCGACTTCCGCCTCAATTGTATCGCCAACTTTCATCTCTCCGCCTGAAGTGACGACACCGAGTATGCCGCGTTTATTGTCTAATTGCTTCAAGTCATCCACTAAATGCTCTACCGTGTGGCATGGTTCGCATTGATAGGTCAGGCGAATTTTGACATTACCTACTGTAAGCTGCGTACCGGGCTGAAATTGCTCCAATGACAAACCTTTTGTGACAATATTTTCCCGTAATTGTCCCGGCTTGATACTCAGCGGCTCCGCATCTTCCACGCGCGTGACGAGTACCTGACGAGGACTAGCTCCATGCGCATTGACATCTCCTTCAATACCATAAGCGGTACGAAATTGAAGGCTTTCTCGCGCCTCTAAAGGTCGTTTTTTCTCCGTTTTGATAAATAAATTACTGATTCTCATGTGCTGATGTGTTATCGTGTTATTGTGTTATCGTGAACACTGTAACACGATAACACAATAACACGCAAATTACGCTTTTTCGAGGGTAAAACCGAAAGTAGAGCCAACATTGAGCGTACTACGCACCGTGACTGTTTGCTTGTGTGCTTCAATGATGTGCTTCACAATAGCTAAACCAAGTCCCGAACCGCCTTGTTCACGCGAACGGCTTTTGTCAACGCGGTAAAAACGTTCAAAAAGTCGCGGCAGATGCTTTTCTTCGATGCCGTAGCCGTCGTCAGAAATTTCAATCAGTAGATGCTTATCATCCATTTCGTAAAAACCGACTTTTGTATTACCATTTACCTTACCGTATTTGACGGAATTGGTGATGAGATTGACAAATACTTGACGAATGCGTTCGCGGTCTGCTTTCACGTGAAATGACTTATCACAACCTTGTTTAAAACTGAATTGGATATGTCTTTCGAGTGCCGTAATACTCATTTCATCGAATATTTCCATTGCCAATTCATGTATATCAAATCGCTGAACATCAAGGTGTAAATCTTCTGATTCGAGTTGAGCAATCATATCGAGGTCTTGAGTAATCGTGGAGAGACGTTCTACATTTTTGGCAGCGCGCACAAGGTAAGGAAGGTTGATGGTTTCGTCTTCCAATTTGCTCTCAATCAATGTTTCGATGTAGCCTTGTACATTAAAAATCGGTGTTTTGAGTTCGTGCGATACATTACCGAGAAAATCACGGCGATAGGCTTCGAGTTTTTTGAGGTTTTCAATTTCTTTGTCGCGTTCTTTTGCCCAGTTAGTTACCTCTTCTTCCACTTCGTCGATGAGGTGTCGCCCCATATTCATCTTCTTTGCTTTGGCTCCTTTGGGTGTTTTCATATTGTGTATCGTCTTGTAAATCAACTTTACACGACGATAAATAAAACGTTCGAGCGCAACAATATTAATACCATATGCAGTGCCAAATATTAATACAGTCATCAATCCAATATGCCACCATTCCAACTCCCCGCCTGAAATCAGAAAAAGGAATGACATGGCAATTAGCATAACGACCGCCAAGAAAGCCGCCATGTAGATACCCAACTGACGCGGCGTAGGATTTTTTTCGGCAAGCACATTGAATCTTTTTTTACTCATAGTTACGGGTTACGGGTTACGGGTTACGGGTTACGGGTTAGTATTTTTCGCGTAGCGAAAAACTAAAATAACTCGTAACCCGCAACTCGTAACCCGATTATACTCTTGGTGCAGATTTCTTAAGATAAATTTTACCGGGAATACATGCTCCTGTACTGGTATAGCCTGACCATTTGCCTTCGAGACGAAGCGTACCCGCCGAAAGGAGTTGCAGACGATACTCTTTCAAACACCAAAAAATGTCTTCCACTCGTTTTTCACGTAGTATTTCATCTTCTTCAATATCCATGTATTCGCCATCAAATTTCCCTTTAAAACCCATGATAGCATAAATATCCAATTCATCGGCTTTTACGTAAGCCGTTCCTTTGGCGTTGCCATCTTCATCAACTTTGATGAAAATTTTGAAGGTATACTCTCCCAGAATTCCACCTTCTTCTTGTGTAATAATCCCTTCCCATGTACCGGATACATCTTGAGCAGATACAGTAAATACTGTACTCGCCTGAAAGTACATAATGAATAATGATAATTTAATAAGCAAAGGTTTTTTCATATGATTAGTGTTTTAGTGTTCTTGCTTAATAGTAATTCAAACCAATTGCTACTAAGAGAGAATACATCAAAAATACGTTTATTTTTTATTGGCGAAGAAATGAGAATAAACTAATCCAAGATGCGAAATATTTTTTTGTTCGACGAGTCATTTTTGACGCGTCCCGAATGCTTTCGGGATAAGGAGAAAATGACGAAGTATAACGAAAAAAGATACAGCAAATTGGATTAGTTTATTTTTATTTCTTCACTTAACAGTTGAATACCTTGTATTGATTAACATTTTTTAGTGCGAAGTCGTTAACTTTGCAGCCGATTTATTTTCATTATCAGCCGCAAAGATACGAATTAACGAATTAACGAGTCACGAATCACCAATAAACGACTAAACGGAATTCATGCGAAAAATTGCCATTTCAGATATTCACGGTTGTTATTTAACATTCAAAAAACTGGTGCGTGATGTCGTACAATTAACCAAAGAAGACGAGCTTTACCTGCTCGGCGACTATGTAGATAGAGGTCCCGGTTCGAAGCAGGTGTTTGATTTTATTTTCGAATTGAAAGATGAGGGCTACAAAGTACGGTGTTTAATCGGAAATCACGAAGAAGTTTTCTTAGAATGTATCAGAGGAAGAGGTAGATTTGCGAGTTGGTTGCAATTTGGAGGGCGTATGACCTTAGATAGCTTCATAGTCAATCAGCCCGACCAGATACCCGAAAAATATATCCGTTTTATGGAGGATTTGGAGTATTATATCCAAGTGGATAATCACATATTGGTACATGCCGGACTCGACTTTGGCTCAATAGACCCATTAAAAAATACTTATGGTATGACATGGAGCCGTGATTGGGAAACAAGTGCGGATATGGACTGGTTGGGTAGTCGTCGCGTCATCTATGGGCATACCCCAAAGACAAAATCGCAGGTTGAATTTTTGTTAGAACATTTCCCTAAACACCAACTACTCAACATTGACGCGGGTTGCTACGGCACTTACATTCCCGGATATGGCAACCTTGCTGCTTTCGACATGACCAATCAAACCCTTCATTTTCAGAGAAATATTGACAATATGAACGCATGGCGTTCGCATGTTGGACATTAATTTTTATTTTGTTTCACAAAATAATCTACATTTTCATTCGTATATAGACTGATGTAAACTTTGGTATGTGATTTGTTTTTAGGGAACTGAATCACTCAATCATCATTTACATCACCTAATTCACACAATCACCAACGAATGAAAGACTTAAAAATATCTTACCTCCCTACAATCTTCATACTTTGCTGCGCGGCTTTTGTTGCACCTGACTTTGGAGCTAAATGGACACTCAAAAAAGATAAAAACGGCGTGCAGATTTACACCCGTCCGGTAGAAGGTTCACCTTTGAAAGAATTCAAGGGCGTAGTCAATATCCGCACCACAGTCGAATCTGCAAAGACACTCCTACTCGATCTTCCTTCTTACACCGAATGGAATCATAACTGTATCGAATCCAGTGTTTTAAAAATAAATAGCGAAAACGACATCATAGGCGTCACACTCACAGATGCGCCTTGGCCCGTACAAGACCGCGAAGCGATTGTACAAACCAAAGTGGTCGAAAAAAACGGTTCCACTTACCTCAATATGACTGCCTTACCGAATTATCTCAAAGCCAAAGATGGCGTTGTACGTGTTCCTGAAATGACTGGTTTTTGGAAAATCACACCTAATGGAGATGGTACAGTAAAAATCGTCCAGCAAGTACGTGCCAGCCCCGGTGGGCGCATTCCTGACTGGCTCGCCAACTCTGCGGTGGTGGATACGCCTTATAATACCTTATTGAATATGAAGCAGCGCTTGGAAAAATAAAGGCATAAAAAAAGCACAGCCGAAACGACTGTGCTGCTAAATATTTTCCGCAATGTATAGGTGTTTGACTGCGTTGATTACGCGCCCAAGTACGACTTGAGCAATTTACTTCGTGAAGTAGTACGCAATTTGTTAATGGCTTTGTCCTTAATCTGACGGACACGCTCTCTGGTAAGACCAAATTTCTCACCAATATCTTCGAGGGACATCGGATGCTCCACGCCGATACCAAAGTACAACTTAATCACATCTTCCTGACGGTCAGTGAGTGTACCAAGTGAACGTTCAATTTCTCTACGTAGCGATTCGCGGTAGGTCAATTGCTGGTCAGCTCCGGGCGTATTGCCGTTCTCCAAGACATCGAGCAGCGAATTGTCCTCTCCTTCCACGAAAGGCGCGTCCATAGAAACGTGTCGTGCAGCCACACCCAAGGTCGTCTCCACTTCTTCAGTATTGATTTCGAGCAAGGCGGCAAGCTCGTCCGAAGACGGTTCGCGTTCGTACTCCTGTTCCAATTGAGAAAAAGCTTTGTTGATTTTGTTGAGTGAGCCTACTTTGTTAAGTGGCAATCGCACAATACGCGACTGCTCTGCCAAAGCCTGCAAAATGGATTGTCGGATCCACCAAACTGCGTATGAGATGAATTTAAACCCTCTCGTTTCATCGAATCTTTGTGCGGCTTTAATCAAGCCAAGATTACCTTCATTAATCAAGTCACTCAAAGAGAGTCCTTGATTTTGGTACTGTTTTGCAACGGATACCACGAAACGAAGATTCGCTTTAGTCAATTTTTCCAACGCCTGTTGGTCGCCTTGCTTAATTCGTTTCGCCAGTTCGACTTCTTCTTCCGGCGTGAGCAAGTCAACTTTGCCAATTTCCTGTAAATACTTTTCCAGTGATTGGCTTTCACGATTGGTAATTGACTTCGTGATTTTTAATTGTCTCATGTAGTAGCGGCAGGTTTTTGAATGATAATTTTGAGTTAAAATGCGCTTCAACTCATTTAACTATCATTTAACACAAAATAATATGGATTTTCTTGCAAATCACACAAAAATAAGGGAATCGTCCTTATAAAGCAATTTTTGGACAATAAAAATTCAAAATAATTTGAAAGTGTGACATGCTTTATAATAAATAATTATACCTTTTATTGAGGTTAATACCTCCGTTTATTGTGTTCATTGTCGATTTGTATAGTACATAATAGGTTTTTCTGTTTTTTAGTTCACTAAAATTTGGAAAAATCGTTTTTTTATTTTTAATTGTGACCAACACTTTAAATATTTTTCTAATAAAAACGCTCAATAAAATTGATCTACAAGCGTTTTTTTCGCCAAAATGTAGATATGAATATTTTTTATTGTGTGTAAAAAAACTCAGCAGATTAGCTAAACAAAATGATTAGATGAGTAAATGAATAAATCTTTTCAATGTGTCAAATAGTAAATATTGTCGCATTATTTCATTTAAACATTATTGCATCCATTTTCTCATTTATCATACAATCATTTACTCATTTTTCCCCACTAATCACTAATTAAAAAAGTATGGAACGAGTTTCCTTTGACATGGAGTTCATTTTTAGAGCTTCACCAACGATAATCTACAAATTTTTGACCGATGCCACCTGCCTTATTCGTTGGTTTTGTGACGAGGTGGATATCGAAAAAGGCACATTTACTTACAGCTGGGATGGCGCAGAAGAAATCGCTAAACTGGTCGAACACACCGAAAACGAATACCTTAAATTTGAATGGGAAGACAGAGATCCGGGCGAGTATCTTGAAATCAAACTTTCTAAATCTCCTGTGACAGGTGAGACCGTTATGCTACTCAAGGATTATTGTGACGATGACGAAGTAGAAGACCAGAAAGAACTTTGGACGACCCAATTCGCACAACTAAAACGCGAAACGGGCGGTTGATAGACGGGTCGCGACCTGTCCGTACAAATAGTTCAAATTTGTTTTGCCTTCGGTAAATGTTTAGAATATTAGAAAGGGAAATCTGCAAACGCAGGTTTCTCTTTTTCGTGTAACACTATCAGTCTGACGGTACAAAATTTAGCTTGTGACAAACACTTGTACTTGTATTTAAAATTCATCGTCCAAAAAATATATTTTGTCGAAATAAACAACATTTTTAATTGTATGATTGTATAATTGCAATACACCACAATCATACAATTTCACAATCAAGCAATCATACAATCAATATGGGTTTATTTAATTTTATCAAAGACGAATTAATAGAAGTCATTGACTGGGTAGAATCCGGCGGCGACGTTATCGTATGGAAATTCCCGGACAAGGACTGTAATATCAAATACGGCGCACAACTCACCGTTCGCGAATCACAAGTAGCGATGATGTTGGACGAAGGTAAATTTGCGGATATGTACCAACCCGGTATGCACACGCTCATTACCGATAACATGCCTTTGCTGACTTCACTTCGCAACTGGAAAACGGGTTTCAAATCACCTTTCCTTGCGGATGTATATTTCGTCAGTACCCGTCAATTTACCAATCTGAAATGGGGAACTCCAAACCCAATCATTCTCCGCGACCCTGAATTTAAGCAGGTGCGTGTCAAGGCATTTGGTACATATTTCATTCAGGTGAAAGACCCGAAGAAAATGTTCACCTCATTCGCAGGTACAGCTAAACAACTGTCTGTCAGAGATATAGAAGCGCGTATGCGTGACATTATTGCGCCGAAGTTTGCGGAAGCACTCGCAGAGGCACAGGTGTCAGTTTTAGATATGGCGAGCAATTACACCGAGTTAGGTGATAAGATTCGCCCGATGATACAAGCTGAATTTGAGCCGTTCGGTATTGAATTGACCAAGTTCCAAGTCACCAGTACTTCATTGCCGAAAGAAGTTGAGGAATTCTACGACAAAATGACCAACATGCATATGGTCGGTGATGATATGGCGAAATTCACTCAGTTTCAATCTGCCAATGCTATTGAAAAAGCGGCTGAAAATCCGGGCGGAAGCGGCGAAGCGATTGGTGCAGGTATCGGCATCGGTATGGGTTCGATGATGGCAAACCAACTCCAACAAAGTCAACAACAACTCAACCAACAAAATCAACCTCCTCCCGCACCAAAAGCTGAAACGAAAGAGGATATTATGAATATGCTCAAAGACCTCGGTGGCTTAAAAGAAGCAGGCATCCTTACGCAGAAGGAATTTGATGCGAAGAAGAAGGAGTTGCTGGCGAGATTGTAATTGAATGTAGAATTTGATTTGCACGGAAAATTGATGCAAATTTGTAATAAATTATGATTAACAGGCATTTTTTAATGTCTGTTAATTCTTCAATTTTAGTACTCATCAACGATGGCTTACACAAATTTCACATTAAAAGATTTAGATAAAAAATTTGGTATAGACAGTCAGGTAATAGATTTGTTTGATGTGTCAAAAATCGCCAAATTATCTCCAAGTGCGTGGTTGTCAGAATCATTGGAAGAAGGTCATGCACTTCGTCTGAATACGGAAAAAGCCAAATCAGAAGCTATCGTTATGCCCATTCTCATTGAATTGAGAAAGCGTAATAATCGTTTTTTCACTATTTTTTCAGGCAGCACCCTCAAAGTAGATAAAGAACATGGATTGAATGGCGAGTGTGATTTCATTCTAAGTGCCAAGCCAAGAGCTTATTTTATTGATACGCCTATCATTTCCGTTGTAGAGGCAAAAAAAGGAGAATTGGACTTAGGTATGGGGCAATGTGCCGCACAAATGTACGCTTCCCAATTACTAAATGAGGAAGATGGCGAACCGATTGACGTCATTTATGGTTGTGTGACCAACTCACGTGAATGGCAATTTTTGAAGTTGGAAAACAATCTGATTTCCATTGATGAAAAGATATATTCTATTGATAAAATTGGCACTATACTCGGTATTTTTCAACACATTATAGATTACTACAAATCCATACTCGAACCCGTAACAGCTTAATTTATCACCATCAATAAATCAAAAACCTCCCAATCAAAAATCAAAAATCGCGCATGTCCGACCAAGCACAAGTCATCGAAAAAGTCCTCAATGTCCCCTGCCCTTCTTGCGGTGGTGGACTAATTTATTCTGCCGAAGTATTGCGAATTACCTGCGAATACTGCGGTTATGGTGAGGACATCAACGAAGCCAATGACGAAGTAGAAGAAGCCGCCCTGCAAAAAGCTATTGAGGAATCCGAAAAACTCGTTCCCGAAGAGGAAGGGCAAAAGGTGATGGACTGTGGCAATTGCGGCGCAAAATTCATGGTCGGCACAAAGGACGTGGCGGTGGATTGCGCTTTTTGCGGCTCACGCAAAATCAATATCGAAGCCTTTGAACATAAGTATATTCAACCGGTTGGAATTATTCCATTTCGCGTACCCAATGAGGACGGGCAAATCCTCTTTGAAAAGTGGATAAAGCGCGGTTGGTTTCATCCCCGCAAGCTAAAACGACTTGCCAAAATGGAAGCCCTGCACGGCATTTACCTCCCTTTCTGGACTTATGATGCACAGACTGAATCCAACTGGCAAGGCGAAGCCGGACACCATTATTACGCCAATCAGCGGGTGATGGTGAATGGACGTATGCAAAATCAGCGCGTACAAAAAGTGCGTTGGACAAGACGTAGTGGACACCTGAGTCATTTCTTTGATGACATCCTTGTAGTTGCCTCTGAACACGTTCAGCAAGACCTCATGGAAAAGATATTTCCTTTTAAATTGGATGATGTGGTCAATTACGACCCACGATATATACTCGGCTGGGAAGCAGAGGTTTATGACATCAATGTAAAGGATGGCTACAACATCGGCGAGCGTATTATGGACCAAAAACTCCATCACCTCGTTCGCGCCGAAATTGGTGGTGACGAGCAACGCAATGTCTTCCTACAAACCCAAAAATTCAATCAGACCTTCAAGCATATCATGCTGCCAATTTGGATTTGTTCGTACAAATACCAAAACAAGATATATCAATTTGCTATCAATGGTCAGACCGGAAAAGTGAATGGTAAGAAGCCAATTTCATGGTATAAAATCGGTTTCCTGATTTTCCTTTTTGTGGCTATCATCGTACTGATTATTTATTTGAAGGAAAGCGGAACCGTAAATATTCAATTTGACGGTAGAAGAAGATTCAGTTTTTAAGAAAAAATGATGTAGGGGCAAGGCATGCCTTGCCCCTACATCATTAGCGGATTATTCCTGCTTTTCTCCAAAATTCATATCCGAATAATAAATCAACTTCCATTCACCATCATTTTTGTAAAAGCGTCGTTCGATAAATACGCCTTCTTTCAAAAATACGCGTTCCACCACGAGGTTATCCAACATCTGTAATTCACGTTCAAAATCGCCGGACTCAAAATCAATTTCCTGCTGTACCGACCAATCTTTTTCTTCCCAGTAAAAGTCTTTACGTACAATCGTCATGCTATCCGCAAAACTCGGAAATCCGGGTAATGGAAAAGTAATGTGCGCCTTTTGAAAGGTACTATCCCGATGAAATTTTTTATAAAAATTATCGAAATCCGTAGTGTTGTCTATTGTGTTATTTTTGCAGGAAAAAAGAATTATTGGGAGTAACGGCAGTAAGAAAAATAGCTTTTTCAATATGATTTTTTTGAACCACTAAGCGCACTAAGAACACAAAAACTAAACAAACGCAGAGAACACTAAAAATTCTTACAAACCCTTAGTTTTCTTTTGCGTTAATTTGGTTTTCGTGTTCTTAGTGTCCTTTGTGGTTAATTTTCTATGGCATAAACGAGTACATACTCGTCCATTTTTTCAAAATAAATCCGGTAATTTGCCTCAAAATCGTCTTTTACCACACGCCCCGTTGTCATTCCATTTTCTTGATAATCAAATGGTTCGATGAGAATGTGTTTTCTAAAATCCAATTCACGGCGTCCGTAGGCTTTATAGAGGGCTTCCTTTGCGCCCCAGTAAATATGGAGATGTTCGATACGATATTCACCGAGACTTTCAAACTCCGGCTCGCGCATGTATTTGTGTGCGATACGTTCGATTTTGGCGACCAATTTTTGTACATCTATTCCCACAGATTGCGGCGCAAGAATCGCTGCTGCCACTTCATTTGAATGACTTAGTGACATCTCCAACGGCGAATTGACCAAGTGTGGTTTACCATATTTATCGGCTGCACATATCAAACGTTGAGTCGCACCACTCATCTCATGTATCAGCCAACGCCCTGCCAACCACTCCAATCGCCGTCCACCTTTAATTTGCCCTAAACGCTCGGTTTCCGATTCGGTCAAGGTCATTTTTTTTGTAAAAAAATGCTCGTCCTCCACGATATTCCACAACGCAAGATGCGTTTGTTCGGCAATTTCTTTTATAAATAGTAACGGCAATTGGTAAGATTATATTTTGAACAAATTTACGATAAATTTCTGAGTGGTCAGTCAGGTTAATAATGTCGGGTAGATTTCAGCGTAGTTTTAGTTTGAACGAGGCGGAGGTTCGCGACTTTAGCCGAGCTAAACGAGCGGTTCTCCAACGAAG
>JAHDEO010000243.1 GCA_020628725.1 Saprospiraceae bacterium | reverse complement strand
GACCCGCTGATTACAAATCAGCTGCTCTGGCCAACTGAGCTACATCGGCAAAATTTAGTTGTTTTTGTAAGTTTTTAACCAAATTATCTTCTATAATCTGACCCTTTTTTCAAAGTGCTTGCAAATTTACGAACTTTTCTGAAAATGAAAAGAGTTTGATTCACTTTTTTTCATTTTTTTTCAACTTTTTTTCTTTTTGTGTTCGTGATTAGTGATTTATGGATTCATGATTCGTTTTATCGTACATATAATTATTTGGTCATGTAGTTCATACCCCAAAAAATCTACTAAAACATTAGATTAAATTGGAATTTGGTTTTTGAAATTTGGTACTTGCTTGCAAATTGAATCCTTATAACGCATCTCTTCCCTATTTCGTTCCATTCGCACAAAAAAAATCCGTTTTCCATGAGAAAACGGATTTTCGTGATAAAATTCCAAATCGCAAAATATTTATTCGCATACTTGGAATTTGGTTTTTGAAATTTGGAATTTCAGTTTATCTGCGGCTCATTTTTTCTTTTCGCTTGATAAGTTGTCTTTTCAGAACGCCTACGGCACTATCTACAGAGCCTTCAAAGGTCTTGCTGGTTTCTCTGACGATGAGGGTGTCGCCGGGGACTTGAAGTTTGATTTCAGCGATTTTGTCTTTTACCTGTCCGGTGTTTTCCAACCGGAGGGTCACGTCTGCATCAATAATCCGGTCATAGAAGGTCTCAAGTTTGTTGACTTTTTTGTCGATAAATTGAAGTAATTTTCTGTCGGCTACAAAGTGAACGGATTGCGTCTGTACTCTCATATCAATCTATTTATATGGTTATAAAATATAATGAGCGAATTTTGAGTGAATGAATGAGTGAATGTTTTTAATGCGACAATGCGTTAATGATACAATGCGATAATAAAAATAATATTGTCGCATTAACGCATTTCAGCATTGTCGCATTATAATTCACTCATTCTTTTAGCTTTGGGATGTGCTTGTTCGTATACTTTTTTGAGTTTTTCGATGGAGTTGTGGGTGTAAACTTGGGTTGATGCTAAGGAGCTATGTCCAAGAATTTCTTTTATTGCGTTGAGGTCGGCTCCGTTTTCGGTGAGGTGTGTCGCAAAGGTATGTCTTAGTACGTGTGGGCTGCGCTGCGCCTGCGAAGTAACTTGTGACAGATAACGCTTCACAGTGTTATAAACGAATTTTGGGTAGAGTGAGTTCCCTTTATCTGTCAAAAATAGGTCATTACTCGTAGAGGGGAATGTTTCGTGACGTAAAGCGATGTATTGTTCTAATAATTTTTTCAGGTGATTGGAGAATGGTATCATGCGTTCCTTACTGCCCTTTCCCATCACACGGAAGCGGCAGTGGTGCATATCTACGTCTTGTAAAGTAAGTCCGATGAGTTCGGCGCGTCTCATGCCGGTGGCATAGAGGGTTTCGAGGATGAGACGGTTGCGGAGTCCGGGGAAGCCTTCTCCAAAATCAACATTTTGGAAAAGTAATGCCATGCTTTTGTTGGTGACAAAGGCGGGGAGTCGCTTGCCATTCTTAGGCATGACGACCTTATTCATTGGATTGATGGTTATCCAATTGCGTTTGAGGGCAAACTTATAATAGGTTTTAAGTGTGGAGAGTTTGCGGTTGACGGAAGTAGTATTCATCCCACTTTCCAACATAGACACTATCCACGAACGGATGTGCATGTGTTGGGCATCTTCCATCGAAGTAATTGTATAAGTGGTACGAATGTATAGACCAAACTGCTCTAAATCATTCCGGTAAGCCTGAATGGTATGGGAGGCGTATCTCTTTTCGAGTTCGAGATATTGAAGGAAGGATTTAAACTTTTGCTTCAAACGGACTTTGATTAATTTTGAATGGGTAAATGTTGAATGAAATAACACCCACTCATTTTCTTCTTATTTCGATTGTATAATAAAGGTAACGAATCGAATGATAAAAGTCAAGTCGTATTTTTTTTCAATTGCTCTTTTGTCAGTTCATACCGATTGACGGTTTGATGAAAATTTATCCAACCGGGCGTGGTTTCGTAGGTTCTCACTAATTCAAATCCCAGTTTTTTCAGGGTTTTGTTTGGGGCGATGTTTTCGGCGCGTGGTTCGCAGATTAATTTCTCCAAGTCAAAATTTTCAAAATAATAGGGAATTGTTTGTTGTAAAAATTGCAAGCCAAGTCCTTTTTGTCTGTGATTGCCTTCCCATAGGTGCAGGTGCATGACGGCTGTGTTTCCGAAATCAATGGTGTTGATATTAGAGTGTCCGCTTGCTTTGCCGTCGATTAACCATATAATATAGTAGAATTCTTTTTCGTGATATGGTTTCTCATATTCTTTCAGCAAGGTATTTATCCAATCCGTTCTCTTTGGAAATTTACTTTTGTCCGCGCCCATTCCTTTGAGAAATGCTGCATCTGCATCGACGAAATAATCTACGATTTTTGGGATGTCTTCGGTTTGCATTTCTCTCACGTTTAGTTCCATATGTTTTTCAATTTAATCGTATATATTATTACCTTTACTTAAAGGATTCCTAACCATTTCTCATCAAAATTAAGAAAAGTCATGAAAAACCTTTTAGCAAAAACCTCTAATTGGAAATTTATTATTCCTGCACTGCTATGTTGTGCATACTGTATTTACCTATTCCAATCTGCACAAACGAAAATGAGTCAAATCATGGGAGAAGAGGCTATAATGATTGATGTTCGCAGCGATTATACACTTGATGAAATTAATGACTTTTTCACCAAATTAAAACCCGAAGGCAGGCAAATTCATCAGCGTGCTGCCGGAGTTACTGATATGATTTTTCCTTTTGCTTATGGCGCACTTTTTATTTTATTATCTGCCTTCTTTTTGAAGAAAATTGCCCGACCTGATTCCAATTGGATGTATCTTGCTTTGTTTCCGATAGTATTGATGTTGGTAGATTTTAAAGAAAATTTTAATACACTTAATTTGTTGGAGAAATTTCCTAATTTGACCAATGAAATGGTGGATAGTGCCGCGAGAATTACCAGCTTGAAAGCCATGCTTGTTAATATTTCAATGGGATTGCCTTTGATTTTGGGAATGATTTGGCTGGTTAAATGGGGGTTGAAAAAATTCACTGACCAATAACACACTACGATGTACAATAAACAAATAGAAGCCCTTCCACTCGAAAAATTACGCGCTTTACAAAGTGAACGCCTTGTTGCTTTAGTCACGCGATTGTACCGCGATGTTCCTTTCTATAAAAAACAATTGGATGACGCGGGCATACAACCCGGCGATGTTAAGAGTATCGCGGATTTGCAGCGTTTGCCCTTTACACGCAAGACCGATTTGCGGGACAATTATCCTTATGGAATGTTTGCCAAACCAATGGAGGAGGTACGCCGTATTCACGCTTCGAGTGGTACGACAGGCAAGCCTACGGTGGTTGGTTATACGCAAAATGACTTGGATATTTTTGATGAAGTCGTAGCGCGTTCGCTGATGTGTGCTGGCGCGAGACCGGGCATGAAATTACATAATGCTTATGGTTATGGCTTGTTTACGGGTGGTTTGGGAATGCACGGAGGCGCGACGAAACTCGGTATGGCGGTCATCCCCGTATCGGGCGGTATGACAGAGCGACAGTTGACGATTTTGCAGGATTTTAAACCGGAAGTGATGTGTTGTACGCCTTCGTATGCACAGACACTTTCGGAGGAATTTGCCAAGCGCGGGATTGATACGAGGGACTTGGCGGTGCAATATGCGGTACTCGGCGCGGAGCCGTGGACAGAGGCGATTCGTGAGCAAGTAGAGGCGGGATTGAATGTGACGGCAACCAATATATATGGTTTGAGTGAAATTATCGGACCGGGTGTTTCGCAAGAGGATTTTGAGGAGAAAGGAACGGGTAGTTATGTATGGGAAGACCATTTTTTCCCTGAAGTCGTCCACAGAGATACGGGCGAACCGCTCCCCTATGGCGAGGAAGGTGTGTTGGTATTTACGACTTTGACGAAGGAGGCATTTCCGCTATTGCGGTATTGGACGAATGATATTTGTTCGCTTCATTATGATAAAAATGCCAAACGGACACATGTAAAAATGTCGGCAATCAAAGGCAGGGCGGATGATATGTTGATTATTCGCGGGGTGAATCTATTTCATACGCAGGTGGAAGAGGTGATTCATGAGTTTGATTTTTTGAGTCCGAATTATAAGTTAATCGTGGAGCGCGAAGGCACAATGGATACCGTTAAAGTAGAAGTAGAAACTACAAAAGGTGTTGATTATCAAAATAATACATTCAAAACACAATTGCGCGAGAAAATCAAAAATACAATTGGACTTTCGATGGATATTGAACTGAAATCGCCCGGAAGTATTCCGCGTAGTCAAGGGGGGAAATTGAGCCGGATTGAGGATAGGCGGGGGTAAGTTTAAGTTCAAGTTTAAGTTCAAAAGTTTGCTATAAGAAAAATCGAAATAAATGAAATTAAAAGTCATCTTACTGGTGTTCTGTACCATGGGATTTACACTTTTATTAGTCGTTGGATTAATGGAAAGAAACGTTGTCGGCTTACTGATAAACGAAACAGCAAATGTTAGTGAGGAGAACATAAGACTGACCTTTTCAGCCCTTCAAAGGATAGTAGGCGTGCTGCCATATACTTTAGGAATTATCATAGCGGGAACTCTCATGCTATCTATCGCCCAAATATTCAAATCCGGTAAAAAATTGTTGTCTATTGCTGTATTGGTCGTTTTATTGATTCCAATGATTTACAATATTTTCATTGCTGATACAGCAGCAGTTGTTGAAGGAATAGAAACAACAAAAATGTCAGACCAATTATCAACTGTCCAATCAAGTTTAATGGGTGCAGTACAACAACACTATATAGGTCTGATTGGCTTTGCATTAGCCACTACTTTGCAGTTAATATTTACATTGAAAAGCATAAAAAGTTAATACAGAAAGAAGCAGACATACAATATTGGTGTATTATTCATCATGAAAAATTACTATACAAAATTGAGCATCATTAACAACACTTTACTCTTGTTCGCCTTACTGATATTCAGTTGTGCTGACTTGCGGCAAAACAGTGAAAAACGTGAGGAAATCAACCAATTAAAAACCGAAAATACGAATGATATGAAAGGACAAATCGCCACATTTTTGACATTTCAAAAAGAAGACGCAGAACAGGCAATGAACTTCTATATAGGGCTGTTTGACAATTCCGAAATTGTGCATCTCAACCGTTGGGGAAAGGAAGGACCGGGAAAAGAAGGAACAATCATGAATGCCACATTTAAGTTGAATGGAAAATTGTTTATGTGCAGCGACAGCCCGCCCATACATGATTGGGATTTTACGTCGGCAGTCTCCAATTATGTAGAATGTGAGGACGAAAACGAGATTGAACGGCTATTCGCGAAGCTATCCGAAAACGGAAAAGTGATGATGCCATTAAACAACTATGGTTTCAGTCAAAAATTTGGTTTTGTGAAAGATAAATTTGGCGTTTCCTGGCAGTTAAATTTACAGTAAGCCCGTAGCTACATTAGCTGCCTATAACCAACTGATTATCAGTTATTTTTTAATTTTAATTTGCATTTCAATTTTAATTTATTCCTATGAAAGTGACAGCAGAAAAAAATGAACAAGTAGCCAAAATGACCTTTGCATCCGTTTACCCGCATTACGTGACCAAAGTGGAGAAAAAAGGCAGAACCAAAGCCGAACTGCATCAAGTCATAGAATGGCTCACCGGATTTGATGAAGCCAAAGTGCAAGCATTGATTGAAGAAGATGTTACATTTGAAACATTTTTTCAAAGAGCAACAATACACCCCAATGCCCACCTGATTACAGGCGTAATATGTGGTTATCGAATTGAAGAAATCGCACCGGAATTTGAAGTGTATAAACAATGTAGATACTTGGATAAGTTGGTGGATGAATTGGCAAAAGGGCGTAAAATGGAGAAAATTTTGCGGAAAGAGAAAGTGAGTGCTAAGTGATTTTAGAATATCATAAAGTGAATATATGATACCGTCGCATTCAACATTCCCCAAATCATTCTAAAAATCAAACAAAAATGAAAAGAAAATTCACCACCATACCAACCACATTTTTAATCCTCATCACTTGCCTCATACTCCATAGCTGTTTCAACACAGCCAATATTTCTGATAAAAAGGAAATACAAAAAGCCGAATATCCAAATGATGTCATTCCATTTTTCCAGCATTGGAATTTGATTTTGGGTGACGGGTCGAATGTCGGTCAAGCCATTGATTTTGAGCATAAAGACTTCTTTTATGCCACGAATGACGGTACGCGGGACTGGGTAGTTTTCAAAACACCAAATGCAGGCAACACCCACGGCACTTCCAATAATACAAGAACCGAATTGGCGCAATTAAAAAAATGGTCGCCCATGACCAATGCCAAATTGAATGCCACGCTCAAAGTCATGAACGTAGCCAATACGGGCGATGCCCGCGTGGCGGCTACTTTCTCGGCGGTCATTGGTCAGATACATAGTGCAGACGGGCATGAAAACGAACCGCTCAAAATATTCTACAAAAAATTTCCGGGACATATCAAAGGTTCGGTCTTTTGGAATTACGAAATCAATACCGCAGGCGACGACAACTCCGGTAGGTGGGACTATTCCTATCCGATTTGGGGCTACGATTTTTCTGTGGTGGGTGATGCGGCAGACGCATACCCGCCCGAACCCGAAGATGGTATCGCCTTGGGCGAGGAGATGAGCTACGAAGTGGAAATCAAGGAGGGCATGATGTACCTCAAATTCACCAGCCCGGGACACGAAACCAAAACATTTACCAAAAACCTCATCGAGTCTGAATACGCCAATCGTTCAGACATGCCCGGACAAGTCAAAAATTTATTTGTGCCAATCGGTCAGGATGGCGTAGAGCGCGAAAATGCTTACGCTGACGAGGGGCTTTTCTTCAAATTAGGCTCTTACAATCAAACCAACGGAAAAGACCCCGCAGTCAATAGAGTCTGGTGTTCGGGTGCGGAAACGCATGGTGGCGACATCCAGAAACAATATGCCGATGGGAATTATGCCGAAGTATGGTTTAAATCAGCCAATATCGAAATCAGCGATGAGGCGATTTCAAACGCAGGATATTTCGCAGCGAATGACGGCTTGAGTGCGAAAACCGTTTACCCAAGTGAGATTATTCCTTTTATGGATAAATTTAAAATGTTGATGGGCGATGGCACGTCTGTACAAGATCTCGTTGATTTTGAACATAAAGATTTTTTCTATACGGTCATTGATGGTACGCGGCGTTGGGTCGTCTATAAAACGCCAAATTCGGGTGTCACCTCACCAAATTCGAGCAATACCAGAACAGAGCTACACGAAAAAAGAGAATGGACACCCGAACAAGGCGGTAAACTGACCGGCACCTGCCGCGTCATGCAAGTTTCCGTTTCCGGCGATGCGAGAGTAGCGGCTTCTTACTCGACGGTGGTCGGGCAGATTCATAGTGGCGAAGGACATGAAAATGAACCGCTCAAAATATTTTACAAAAAATTTCCTGGACACGAAAAAGGCTCTGTCTTTTGGAATTATGAAATCAATACCGAGGGCGATAATTCGGGAAGATGGGATTATTCTACGGCTGTTTGGGGGCATGATATGTCTGTCATCGGAACGAGCAAAGATGACTTTCCCGCCGAACCTGCGGATGGTATCGCATTGGGCGAAGAGTTCAGTTATGAGGTAAATGTCTATGAAGGCATCATGTATCTCACCTTCAAAAGTGATGGGCATGAAACGAAAACATTTACCAAAAATCTCATCAAATCTGAATACACAAAACCTTCAGATATGCCGGAACAGGTCAAGAAAATATTTGTCCCGATAGGACAAGACGGCACAGAACAAGCCACTGCCTACGCCGGCGAATTAAATTATTTCAAACAAGGCGCGTACAATCAAACCAATGGAAAAGCCCCCGAAAAAAATATGGTTTGGTGTGCAGGTGCAGAAACCTACGGGGGCGATATCGCCAAGCAATATGAGAATGGTTGTTATACGGAGGTTTGGTTTAGGGAGGCTACGGTGGGTGTGGGGACTGCGCCGGAGTAGAGACAAGTGCAAGTGCCAAATATGCTCTGTTATTTCGAGATGTAGAGAAAATTCATGAATTTTCTCTACATTTCTTAGCGGTTGAAAAGCGTTGAAAATTCATCGTATATCACGTGAAAATCAATGACTTGTAGGTTCTTACCCACGCTTTTCACCCACTAATTCCAAAGGAGTGTTCAATATCCTCAAAGCATCTTGAACATGCGAACTTGTCAAGCCGATTAATGGCTTTGTTAAAACTAATCTTGTTTTCAAATAGCTCGACAAACCATTTAAGGATTTATCATCATCAATAATTACAAAATTATCAATATGACCTTTGGAGGTGTACCAATTTGTAATCTCTTCTAATCTACTTAAATGACGACGATTATGCGGTAATTTATCTATATTATTAATTGCTATGCCTCTATTTCTAAATATTACAGCCCATTGTTTTAATGAAAATCTACTTTTATGAGAAGTTGTTAATAAAATATCTGCATTACTTTCACAGATAATCTCATTCAAAGCTTGTACAGATTTAGAATTAAACATAGCAAAACCATCCTCTAAAATAGGAGGCGCACTCCAAGATTTAGCGGGAACCATTACGCCATCTATATCTAATAATAATAACATAATTCAAAAATAAGCTATTTTATTCAATAATGCTTTCGGTATTGAAAAGCCTCTGATTAGGTAACAGCAATTCTCCTTTTTGGCTTATCTTGGTGAGTATTAAGTCTTTGTTTCAATTCACATGTATATGCACACGATATTTTCCTTAAAATACTATCAACCGTGATTTTCAGCTTTTTATCGTAATTTTAGGGGTTTGAATGAAAAATAAAATGAACGAACTCATAGAATACATAAAGAATGACATCACTGTTACGGACACAATTCAGGAAAAATTAAATAGAATTTGTGTAAAAAAACAGGTGCAGAAAGGAGAAAATATTCTATCGGAAAATTCATTAAAAAAGCAACATATTTTTGTTTTGAGAGGTTGTTTGCGTTCTTTTTATAGAATGGAAAACGGCAAAGAAGTCACCATTCAATTTGCCATAAAAGATTGGTGGATAGGTGATTATATTACATTATACACAGAGCACAAATCTATCTTGTCAATAGAAGGATTGAGCAAATCAGAAATATTGTTAATCGACAAAACTGAGTTGGAACGACTGTATATAGAACACCCTGAATTTGCAACCTTTCACAGAAAAAACTTTGAAAAACACATTGCAACGCTTCAAAAAAGAATCTTGAGTTTACTCACCCAAACCGCAGCGGAAAAGTACCAACAATTTATCACCGACTATGCAGATTTTGCACAAAAAATCCCCAACTATCAAATCGCCTCTTACTTGGGCATAACGCCCGAAAGCCTCAGTAGAGTCCGAAAAGAAATGGCTAAGCAATAACTTTTTTAGAAATCTAAAATGTAAAATAATAAATGTAAAAGTGCTTGTAGTACGTACACAAACATTTTTATTTTTATTGTTTTTAATAAATTCAAAATCAAATAAATACGAAATAAATACATTAGTCTCGCGTCCTACCACTTTTACATTTTACATTTTGTGTTTTACATTTTACATTTATTTACTTTTCTTACCATACATCAATTTTTAGGAACTAACTCAACACTACCTTTGCATTTTTATAAATAAAAAAAAATAGAAATGTTAAAAAGATTATTAGGTATCGCTCCAAAATTAGAATCAGACGGGTCTTACTCGCCTTCAAAAGTTGCTATCAGATTAGGGACTTCTGACACCACTGATTTTGAAAATATTTCATACACGAAATATCAGGGAACGAAGTCGAAAATTCTGGCAATTTTCACTGAACAAAAAAACATGACCATGAAAAACGGCAAACAATTTTCTACCGGAAATCATCCTGTAGAAGCCTTATTGCCAATGTTGCACCTCAAAAATGCAGGTTTTAACTTTGAAATCGCTACACCAAGCGGAAAACCTGTCGTTTTTGAGATGTGGGCTTTTCCCAACAAAGACGAGCATGTAAAATCTATCTACAACGAATACAAATCAAGTTTTGAAAAGCCTAAAAAACTGCAAGACTTTATAGATGATTCATTTGCAAATACCGTAGAATATGCCGCCGTATTTGTTCCCGGCGGACATGGTGCAATGCTGGGCATTCCGGAAGATAAAAACGTTGGGAAAATATTGCATTGGGCGCACGAAAACGACTTATTTACCATAACGCTTTGTCATGGTCCGGGTTCGCTTTTAGCTACTACATTGGACAATCAAAAATTCATTTACGAAGGATATAACATGGCGGTATTCCCCGATGCGATAGACAAGCAAACGCCCATGATTGGTTATTTGCCGGGGCACATGCCTTTTGGTTTGAGTGAAAGATTGAAGGGTTTGGGAGCTAATTTGATGAATACAAAATCAGACGATACCGTTTGTCGGGATAGAAAATTAATCACAGGTGCAAGCCCTTTAGCATCTAATAATTTAGGGAAATTAGCGGCAAATACTTTATTGAAAGAACTCAATTAAAAACAAACTCAAAAATTATCTACTTTAAGCACTTATCAGCCACTAATAAGTGCTTGAAAGTGGATAATTTGTATTCCTACCGACCATGATTTTCAGCTTTTTATCGTAATTTTAGGGGTTTGAATGGAGGATATATGTGATGTGGGTATTTTAAGTTGTAAGCAATTAAACCAAACCAGATAAAAAGAGTCTAAGCTGAAAAATAAA
>JAHDEO010000242.1 GCA_020628725.1 Saprospiraceae bacterium | reverse complement strand
TGAATTACGTTTTTCTTCTCGTAAAATGGTTCTGAACTACCTTGTCTAAAAAGACAATAGATTTTTTGCACTCAAAATCAAGTGGCTTGGGCAGGTCGGCAAATAAGGGAATTCCATTACCCAATAAAATAGGAATAACGGTAATTATCATATCGTCTATCAAGTCCTCTTTTAGAAAATTTTGGATGACTTTGCCGCCGTCTATATATAATCGGTGATAGCCTTTTTGATGGATTTGTTCTAATATCTCGCTTAATGTCCCTTTAACTATATAAACTTTATCTTGAAGTTTTTCAGGGACTTCTGTCATGTTGCGACTCATTACAAAAACAGGCTTTTGGTAGGGCCAATCTATATCGAAACTACAAACGACATCAAAAGTGCTCCTGCCCATCACAAGGGCATCAATGCGGGACATGAATGCATTATATCCTGTATCAATGCTGTTAATTTCAGGGATAGAATCAAGCCAAGCTATACCGCCATCTTTGTCAGCGATATAACCGTCCAGACTCGTCGCAATAAATATACTGTTTCTTTTTTCCATTGATTTAAACTTGAAATAACATCCCCCTCTCCTTCAATGCAAAATATTTCTCCTTATCAAACTTGAACAAAGCTCCCGGTCTGCCTCTGCCTTCACTCACTTTTTCAGGCAACTCTTCAAGAATACCCAATTGTAAAAATTTCTTTTTGAAATTGCGGCGGTCTATCTTTTTTTCGCCTGTTGGGTTGTAGATAGTTTGGTAGAGATGATATAGGTCAGAAAAGCGGAATTTCTCATCTAAGAGTTCGAAGCCGATAGGTTCGTAAGAGAGTTTGCCGCGTAAACGTTTGGTAGCAGCGGCAAGAATTTGTTCGTGGTCAAAAGCGAGTTTGGGTGTATCGTCTATATGAAACCACTTGGCATCAGCGGCATCCGTAGCTGCATATACATCAAATTCAGATTGGCGCACCAAACCATAATATGCCACCGTAACCACGCGATTGCGCGGGTCGCGTCCGGGTGTGCCGAAGGTGTAGAGTTGCTCCAGATAATTGACTGTGATGCCTGTTTCCTCTTCCAGCTCTCGGTGTACTGCCGTTTCGAGTGATTCATCTTCTTTCACCAGACCACCGGGCAATGCCCATTCACCTTTAAATGGCGCAACTTTGCGTTTAATCAGCAGCACAGATAAGCCTTCTTTGGAATCGTAACCAAATACCACCGCATCTACGCTGACTCGTATGTTGGGTAAACCCATTGAGTTTAAGTTTAAGTGCAAGTTTAAGTCTAAACTTACTTCTTGTAGTTTCTATTTTGTGTTAGAGATACAATATTATTAAAATTCCTGCTTATCCGCAAACTTGTTGGGTGACTAGTATGTTAAACTTCATGAACACAATTAAAAAAAGATGAATTATCACCTTAAAGTAGAAAACCAGCTCCAAAATGACGACATCGAACATATTTTTTCTTCTGTATTTAGAAAGAAATTTGACAAACCCGGTTTTGCAATGATTACTTTTGGAAACGAGATGGACTCAACATCATTCAGAAGTCAAATGGTAAAACTAAAAAAAGCACTTTCCGAAAAATGTAAAGAAGCATTTGGTCACGAGTTGGATTATTATTGGTTAGGTCGATTTAACCAACAAACCACGACGAAATATCATCGGGATAATGCCCCCGAAAATTCATTTTTGATGTTGGGGTACGAACCCAGTTTGATAGAAAGCAAATTGTATCTTGCGGATTACAGCAAGTTGGTTCAAGAAAAAGAAATCCCCACAAGTGAATATTACGAACGTCATAATCCGATATTTACAGAAGGCGAAGCATTGCTAAAACCATATATCAATGAAGTAGGCGAATTCGACAGCAATACATATAAAATCGTACTCATCAACAACAGTGACCTCAGTAATAACAAAACATTTGGCGTTCTTCATAAAGCTGAAATTATCAATAAAGACCTGAGCAAAGACCGTGTCATTAACTCCATGATGTTGTATCTGAAAACCCATGAAGAGCCCAATAGAAAAACGATTTATAATGAAATGGAATTTATTGAGACGGATTTGATTAGTAGGTAGCAACAGTGTTTTTTTGGATAATTTGGATATATAACTTATTTTTACATTGATAATAACTTCAGAGGGTTTTGCTCTACATTATCTTACTCATCAAAAAAAACTCAATGAAGTATTTATGGAAAATATACGCAATAGTTTTTAACATTTGTTGCGTATACACGACCACATACGGAGTATATACGCAATATTGCGTATATACAAACGTTCTGCCCCATTATAAAATAAAACCGTACTTTTGTCTAAAATTGTAAGATGAAAGAAATCGAAAAATATATAAATCAAATTATCTGTGGAAATAGCCTTGATGTAATGCGAGAAATGCCAAGTGAAAGTTTGGATTTAGTCGTAACGTCACCACCTTATAATCTCAAAAATTCGACTGGTAATGGGATGAAAGACGGGCGAGGTGGAAAATGGGCAAACGCAGCATTAGTAAATGGGTATTCGCACCACAATGACTGCATGCCACATGATGAGTATGTTGAGTGGCAAAAAAATTGTCTCACCGAAATGTTCCGTCTAATTAAAGAAGACGGAGCAATTTTTTACAATCATAAATGGAGGGTACAAGCCGGATTATTGCAAGATAGGCAAGATATTGTTGGTGATTTTCCTGTAAGACAAATTATCATTTGGCAGCGAAATGGCGGCATTAACTTTAACCCCGGATATTTCTTGCCAACCTATGAAGTAATCTATCTAATTCCAAAACCAAAATTTAAACTCGCACCTAAATCTAACAAACATGGTGATGTTTGGCATTTTGGGCAAGAATTAAAAAACAAGCATCCTGCACCATTCCCTGTAAAGCTAATTGATAGAATTATATCTTCTACAACCGCAGATTTGATTTTAGACCCATTTTCAGGCTCAGGAACAACCGCAGTAGTGGCTCAAGAATCAGGACGAAATTTTATCGGTATTGATATTTCACCCGAATATTGCGAAATGGCAAAAGAACGTTTAGAACGCAATAAAATCCAAAGCGAACTATCTTACAAATTGCAAGGAAAACTATTTTGATGAAATTATACACAAAGGAAACCCTAATCGAAAAACTCAAAGAAATTGCTGCAATGGGCTTTATCCCAAATGCGCGAAAAGGCAATCATGGTGGAATCGGCAATACGCTCGAAGATTTATTGGGAATCGAAGAGAATAATCTACCAATTCCAAATGCTGCCGAATGGGAACTGAAAACTCAGCGACTAAAAACTACCGCTTTAAATACACTTTTTCATGTTGAACCGTCACCGAGAGCAGTAAAATTTGTTCCATCAATTCTTCTACCAAAGTACGGTTGGAAGCACAAACGAGCAGGTGAAAAATATCCTGAAACTGAAATGTCGTTTAGGCAAACCATTCATGGCAATTCATCAAGTAGTCGAGGATTCAAGGTCGTTGTTGATAAGAAAGCCGAAAAAGTTTTGATTTCATTCAACTCAAAAGAGGTGTCAGAACAACACGAAGATTGGCTAAAGTCGGTCAAAAAGCGTGTTGGTAATCTCAAAGAACTCGAACCACAACCATACTGGGGATTTGAAGATTTGAAGCATAAAGTAGGTGCAAAATTGCATAATTGCTTCTTCGTGCAAGCAGAAGTAAAAAAGATTGAAGGTATAGAACACTATCGGTATTGTAAAGTACAAATGCTACAATCACTCAATTTTGAAGGCTTTTTACAAGAACTTGAAAACGCAAATATCCTCGTAGATTTTGACGCAAGAACTGGACATAATCATGGAACAAAATTTAGACTTCGTAGAAATCGCTTCCCAAATCTTTACAAAAAATCTACCGTAATCATAGACGAATAAAAGAAAACGAGGGCAGAACAAAGTGTATGCGCCTATGCGGGCTAAACGCCCGCACAGCGCATACACGAACCGTTATACAAAAAAATCAAGCCTGCCCCCACGCCGCTTTATCCTTCTCCTTATAAAAAGAAGGCTACCGACACCTACCCAATAGGCAAGTAAAGCGTAAATGTTGTCCCCTTTCCCAAGGCACTTTCGACAGTTATGGTTCCATTGTGCTTGGCGATTAGTTTTTTCACCAAGTACAATCCTATCCCGGTTCCGTTGACCTGACTATTGGCATCTAACCTGCTAAAAATTTGGAATATCTTATGTTCATTTGACTCTAAATCAATGCCTAATCCATTATCTTTAACATCTATCCTTAATATATTTTCTTCTTTCCTCGCATGAATTTTTATAATAGGCAGGTTGCCTTCGGGTTGATATTTGATGGCATTCGTCACCAAATTTTGAAGCACACTTTTTAAATCATCGGGCGTAAAAAAGACCGTTTCATGCTCAATTTCCTTTTGAATCCTGACTTTCTTTTCAAGAATAATATGATTCAATTTATGCTCAATTTCCTCTAAGCACTCATTAATGTTGCAAAGTTCCGGTTTCCTCTCTCCGGCTTTTTCTGCTTTTGATAATTCTATAAATTCATCAATTGTTTTAATAAGATTAGATGATGCAGTAAGTAAATGCCCATACATTTTATCACCTGTCTCATTATTTTCCTCTGATACTTTTGCGCTCTTGTGCAGCAATTTTAACATTGCCGCTATATTCAAGGCAGGATCCCTTAAATCATGGGTCAACTTGTAGATAAAACCATCTAAACTTTCATTTATCTCTTGAAGCCGATCATTGCTTTTTTGCAGATTGTCCGCTATTTGTTGGGAGTCGTTTATGGAGGCTAAGTGCATTTGCAAAGAAAATAAAAATTGACCGATACTATCATGAACTGCAAAATCCGCCAAGTTCAACTTCAGGGGCATAAGGTCTTGGAATGATTGGATTAACGGAGCACCTAAAAAACAACATATTTTGGCGGTTTCATCAAAATACATCTGCCCGCGTAATTTTTGTCCTTCTATTTTTGCGCTGTTCATAATGAACAATGCGCTCTTATTTTTCAGAATATCTTTGTAGCCCTTTACCCCGAGTGGTCGGTGGATAGTGTAATGGTCCAAAAAATTGTCTCCAATTGATAAATTATAAGCTTTTCTGACTGATTTCCCAAAATTTAAAATTTTCAAATCCTCATTTAAGAGGATGTAAAATGGAAACAGATCACTCATAAATGAATGGTCTGTTAAATGATCTCTTATGGGAATATTGTTTATCATCTTCAGCCATATTTTACGATAAACTCGTGGCTTTGTTCGTCTTCCTCCAACTGTCCTCTGTAATCTATATCCAATTCCACTTCAAACCTTTCTCCTAAGCCAAGCAATAGCCCTTTTACAAACATCGCTAAACCTTTTCTCTCACTTATATATGTCAATCTAAAAGTAGATTCATCTATATCTTCGCATATAAATGACGGCGGTCTTAGTTTATCATAAGATTGAGCAATATGCGTATGCATATTATTCAGATTTCTCAAGAAGTCAGGGAAAGTTCCTCCTGCCAGTGTGATTAGGTGTCCGTAGCCTTCTTCCATCGAAAACTTAATCCAAAAACCACCAAAAGCCTCCAAAATATCATTGGCATCAATACCAAAATGTTCCGAAGCAGCACCGACTAGATCGTAAGTAATTTTATCCGGGTAAGTCTGCATACTTACGAATGCCGCCTCTGAAACACCGGCTTTATCTTTTATCAGATTCCACGTCTCTTCTCCATGTCCTCTAATTACGAAGTCCTGAACTGCTTTATTTACTAATCCGTACATCTTATTAGTGTTAAAAAATTAAATATACTATTTTTTCACATCAAACAGAATTCATGGTAATAGTAGTCGTGGTTAGGTTGAACTGAGTATTGCTACGAAATAATTCCGTACACGATACTAAGAGACACTTTAGGTTATGGTAGTTTGTTGTTATTTGAACTTAAGGCTATCGGTCATAGTTTTTCACAATTAATCTTTGTAAATTACTGATTATCGGCGTTTGGCAAAGTTGAAGGGAAGTCCTTTGCTCTTATATAAAACGGAGTTGACCATTTATTGTTTCACTTGAAATAATAAATGGTCAATTAAATGGTTATACCGTACAAAAAATCAAGCCTGTCCCCCACGCCTACGCTCAAAACCAATCGTCTTCTTCGAGTAAATCACATCCTTCTCCTTATCAAAAGAAAGGCTGTTGACATCCTCAAAAGTAATTGTTTTAATCGCTTTTTGCGTGCGTTGGCGTTTGGAGAGTTTCGAAAGACGCAGATTTTGATTTTTGATAATATCCGACACGATACCGCGCACCGTACGCGCATTACCGAAATATTTATCCCGCAAATCAAATTGCAAATTCAGATATTTTTCAAGATGTTCGAGGGCTTCTGCGTCGGGTTTGACGTTGTCCTCTTTAAACATCATCAAGGCAATTTCCAATAATTCTTCCGGCGAATAATCCTCAAATTTGAGTACCTTATCGAAGCGCGAGCGCAAGCCCGGATTGGCTTTTAGGAAGGCATCCATATTTTCGGGATAGCCGGCTGCGAATACGTAAAATTCACCGCGATTATCTTCCATACGTTTGAGGAGGGTTTGGATGGCTTCATTGCCGAAGTCATTGCCATGTCCCTGACTGAGTGCGTAGGCTTCGTCGATAAAGAGGACGCCGCCCATCGCTTCTTCGATTTTTTCGGCGGTTTTGGTGGCGGTTTGTCCTACGTAGCCTGCTACAAGTCCCTGACGGTCAGTTTCTACGATATGTCCGCGCTCCAATACACCGAGTGCCTTGTATATTTTCGTCAAAATACGCGCAACGGTCGTCTTACCCGTTCCCGGATTACCGACGAGGACGGTGTGCAAGTGAAATTTATTTAATGCATTGCGATTCGTCTCGCGATAGTAACGTACAAGATGTACCAACTCATCAATTTGGTCTTTCACACTCTGCATGCCGATGAGTTCGTGGAGTTCGTTCATCGCTTCTTCTAAGAACGCTTCATCTACCGGAATATTCGGCAAACGACGAGCAGATTTGACCTTGATTTGCTCTACATCGCGGAGTTGGATGACAGAAAGTTCATCCTGATTCAAGGCGTGTGGGTCTTCTTGTGCCATAACGCGCAAACCAAGATTTACCTTCGCCTGTTCGATGACATCATACACAAATCGTGCATTGCCAAAGGTACGGTCGCGGTCACGAAACGCCTTGACAATAATATCTTTCATCAACCTATCCGCAGAGGGCGAGAAGGTTACATTTTTTCTGCGACAAGCGTAATCGGCGATTTCCGAAAGTTCACTTGGGAAGTAATCATTGAAGGTAAAGTAAATTTTGAAACGCGATTTCAAGCCCGGATTTGAGTCGAGAAAGCCTTGCATTTCCTTCGGATACCCCGCTACGATAACTGCCATATCTCCCTCACCATCAGACATTTCCTTAATCAAAATCTCAATCACTTCGCGTCCGAAATCTTTGCTGTCATCATTGCTACGTGCCAACGAATAGGCTTCATCAATAAACAAGACGCCGCCTCGTGCTTTTTCAATCGCTTCTTTCACTTTCGGCGCGGTTTGTCCAATATATTCACCAACGAGGTCTACCCTATCGACTTCATGGACATGACCTTTAGAGAGCAAACCCATTTTTTTGTAGAGTTTGCCCATCATTTTTGCGACGGTCGTTTTACCCGTTCCCGGATTGCCGATGAAGACAGAATGGATATTTATTTCCTCTTCTTCTACAAAACCTTTATCTTTTCTAAGTTGTAAAAATTGAATGTATTGGGCATGTTCGCGTACCTGACGCTTGACATCTTCTAAGCCGATGAGTTCGTCCAAATGTACCATGACATCCTCAAAGGATTCGACATCATCGTATTCAACCACCGACTCATACACCTGATTTTCAGGCAATAAAACTTCTACGATCCCGCGTTCATGCTCATCGCCAATATAGAATGGCACACTCGCCAACACCTTTTCCATGAACACAATATCGACCCAATGCCAACCCTTGCGCCATTGCCCTTTGAGGTTAGACCCCCATTTTGCAACGACTACAACGTTGTCGTCTTTTTTCTCTACTTTTTTCAGTGCAATATGCTCTTGCTTGAGTTCACGGGCTTCATTGAAATGCTTGAAAAACAATTCGCAGTACCACGCCTTACCATAAAGTTTATTGTCGAGTTCGAGTTCGAGGTAGATGTATCGCGTTTGTTCGTGGTTAAATTTCTTGTAATATGTACGCTGTTTTTTAACGACGTCTTGTCCTGCTCCTTCAAATAATCTGATGGATTTGAGGGTTAAATATGGATTAGGGTCGTCAGAGTTTTTCGCTGCATCTTCGATGTAAAAATCCTTACGTCTGACCGATTCACCGTCTATATACACCTCCCAATAATACGCTCCTTTACGCCAAAATGCCCCGATTTTTTTATTGCCCCATCCCTCACGAATGTACACAATATTGTCGTGCTTGCTCACCCTTCTCGTAATGTTCAACGAGCAGATTTCTTTAACTCCGGTGCGTTTACTGGAAAAGCATTTGAGATTGATGGATATATCCCAATCCTTTGCATCGTAATTTTTATTATAAAAAGAAAATTCTGCGTATATATAGCTACACAATGAGCGTTCGAATACCTGACGGTATCGCTTCTTGTTTTTGTATAGCCATTCCGTAGAGGAATATATTTTTAAATCTCTAAATTTATAATTATTTGTTCCTGTGTCTTCCAATGTATAAAGATTTAGGGAGATATGATAACTTAAACCAATGCGTCTAAATGTAGACGATTTTTAGAGGTCAAAAGGTACGTATTTCAAACATTTTTTATACACTAATATACGAACCTTTAAAAGTGTTATCCCTGTCACAATGCAACTTACAATTTTTTTAAAAATTGAGTGTATTTTTTTACCGAAAAAATAAATAATTCAAGTTACTCACAACTTGAAAAATTCCAAAAAACAAATTCCTCTCGGCTTAGCCGAGACCAATTTTCACGTATTTTATTGGAATTAGGTAATTGGATTTTGGGATTTACTCAAGTTCGCAGTTTATCTGCAATTTGAGTTGAATAATTTTCAAAATGGTGACATGATAATTTTCTATTGAATATACGGAGAAGAGGTGGGTTTGTTCCATTTCTTATAACGAGCCAATAATAAGTTTATAATTTAGTTTATTTTTGCCCTGAGTTTAATGCTATAATGCATCAATACTACAGTGCGATAATGATTTCTACATTAACGCATAATAATCATTCATTCATAAAAGAACATTGTAGCATTAACGCATTGCATCATTATCGCATTATTATGAAACAATATCTCGACCTTCTCCAGCACATCCTCGACAAAGGCACAGAACGCGGCGACCGTACCGGCACAGGTACTATCGGTACATTCGGCTATCAAATGCGATTTGATTTGAGTGAGGGATTTCCTTTGTTGACCACGAAGAAATTGCATATCAAATCCATCATCCATGAATTATTATGGTTTATTAAAGGTGATACGAATATTGAATATTTAAAAGAAAACAAAGTCCGTATTTGGGATGACTGGGCAGATGAAAATGGTGATTTAGGTCCTGTCTATGGCGAACAATGGCGGCGCTGGAAAACCGCCGACGGCAAAACCGTTGACCAACTTTCTAATGTTATCAATCAAATTAAAAATAATCCCAATAGCCGCCGCCACCTCGTATGTGCGTGGAATCCGGGCGTGATTGAGCGCATGGCATTACCGCCTTGTCATTGCTTATTTCAATTCTATGTTGCTGATGGAAAACTCTCTTGCCAACTCTACCAACGCAGTGCCGACACCTTTTTGGGCGTACCATTCAATATTGCTTCCTACGCCCTTCTGACGATGATGATTGCCCAAGTTTGCGACCTCAAACCCGGTGAATTTATCCATACTTTTGGCGATGTTCATCTTTATATGAATCACCTCGAACAAGCCCGCTTACAACTCACACGCAACCCTCGCGCCTTGCCTTCCGTACAATTAAATCAAAACATTAAATCTATTTTTGATTTCAAATACGAAGATTTTGAATTGGTGAATTATGACCCGCATCCGCATATCAAAGCTGCTGTTTCAGTGTAACACAGGCTCTTGTACCGACGAATGACGGTATCCAGCCTGTCAGGGTAATTAGGAGCTTTTGTGTCTGAAAATAATATACTCATCACAAAAGCGATGGGTTTAAACCCATCGCTTTTGTGATGTGCAGGCAGGATGCCTGTCTTACATTTTTAATATGCAAAAAATAAAATACGCGCTTACCACATTACTCATTAGCCTCATTATCAATCAAATAAATGCCTCTCATTCAGTGGGTGCCGACCTCACCTATACTTGCGTGGATGGTGATACCTATAAAATCACGCTCACCTTTTATCGCGATTGCGTAAGCGACACTGACGCGCCCGGTGTAAACGGCGACTTTCCCGAAATCAATATTCGCTCAGCTACTTGCAACTTCAACACAGACATCACGCTCACACCTGTGACCAATCCCGATGGCACACTCGCCACCGAAATATCGCCCATCTGTGAAGGTCAACTATCCAATAGTACTTGCAATGGCGGACCGCTTCAAGGCGTCGAACAATACACCTATACAGGCACATATACATTCCCTGAAAAATGCAAGGATTGGATTTTGAGTTATTCTCTTTGCTGTCGAAATGCTGCAATTACCAACTCACCGAATGCCGACAATTATGATTTGTATCTCGAATCTCTCCTAAACAATCTCAATGCTGAGTGCAATAATTCGCCCGTATTCACCACACCGCCTGTACCGTATATTTGCGTCAATCAACCTTTCAATTATAATCACGGTGTATTTGATGTGGAAGGCGATTCGC
>JAHDEO010000241.1 GCA_020628725.1 Saprospiraceae bacterium | reverse complement strand
GTGGCAATTGTAGGTATTAGAGCGCGAGAGATTCAAGAAGCGAAAGCATAGCAAATACGAGTTTTTTAAATAATAAAATACCTGCTTTTGAGTGCCGATTTGGTGCTTGGGAGCAGGTATTTTAGTTTAATAACGAAGAAAAATGGATAAAGAAATTTACATAAAAAGGCTTTTTGACATCTTTGAAAAACATAAACGCAAGTCGAACATTGCTCAAATAGGAGGATTCAGACCTACGGGAGAAAAATACAGGTCAAAAATGGGTGGTAGCTTTTTAATGAAAACGGATGAAGAGTGGCCCTCGTATAATGGCAATTTATTACACTCAATCCTTCAAATAAATATTGATGAATTGCCTTACAAACCTGTATTATTCAACGAGATTAAAATCATTACTATCTTTATTGATTTAGAAGATTTTCCCTTCGATAAAGAACATGGTAATGGTTGGTTGATAAGAACTTATAAAGACTTAAACGATTTACAATTGAGAGAAAATCCTATCGAAAAAACAATAAAATCATTTGAAATCAATTGGCATTTAAATGAATTAGCTGTCCCGGATTTAGATTATTTGAATGCCCTCAATGATATTTCATTTTTGGACAATGCAGATATTGATATTAGCGAAATAGAAATGGATTATCAGAATTGTATAAAAACAAAAATAGGCGGATGGCCCAGTGTTATCCAACATTTATTGGGAATGGATGATGACTCATTTGTAATTCAGATTGGCTCAGAAGAAAAAGTCCATTTGAATTGGGTGGATAGTGGAAATGTCTATATTGGGTTTGAAGAAAATGAATGGAAATTAGAATGTCAATTCTTTTAAAAAACAGTCAACAAAAACACCTTTTCTTACATTTCACATGTAATGTATCGGAATAATATTTGTGCATAAATTGTCAGGTTGCATTTAGCTATACTGTGAACGGTATAAATTTCGGAAAATATTAACGCACTACAACGTCGTTAGACGTGATTCATTTGGTAGCCCCAAGTTTCAACTTGGGGCATAAAGATTCGTCCTATCGAATGAGTGTCATAGACACGATACATTCAACTATGTAACGTACCTACGGCACTCCGGTTGTTGGGGAATGACTCGCTCCCCAAGTTGAAACTTGGGGCTACCAAATCGGGCGTGTCTATGACACTTTTTTCAATAATATTGTATTTTCATTTTCCGAAATTTACCCCGTTCATAGTATAACCCGCAACTCGTAACCCGCAACTCGATAATACATGAGAAATTATATCGTAGATGCTTTTTTATCCGCCGGGATCTATGTGTATTCAGCGGCGGGACGCTCGTATGGCAATCACATCCTGACTCAAGAGCAGGCAGATGAATTATTTACAAGTTATAAATCGAAATTTGCAGAGGTAGAAGGTCTGCGCGTACACTACCGTGATGAGGGAGAGGGAGAGACGATTGTTTTGCTGCATGGCTTTGGAGCTTCACTGCATACATGGGAAGCGTGGGCGAAAGAATTGGTGAAATCTTACCGTGTGATTCGGGTCGATATTCCGGGATTTGGTTTGTCAGACTCGCCAAAACGACATCATATTCATGTCGATTTTTTTGTGAATTGGTTAGAACATTTTCTGAACCATTTGGGCGTCAATCAGTGCCATTTGGCGGGTAATTCTTTTGGTGGATGGATGAGTTGGGAATTTACTTTGCAACATCCCAACCGCGTGGATAAATTGGTCTTGATTAACGCCGCAGGCTATTTTACTAAAGATACACATGTGCGCACGATTGATTATGCCAATCGTGGCTTGTTCAAAAAATTATTGGCAAAAGGTGTACCTCGTTTTGTCGTGAAAAATATTGTCGCCAAAGCTTTTGGTGATAAAAGTAAGCTCAATGATTTTATGCTCAATCGCTATTATGGACTTGCGAATCGTGAGGGCAATCTGGCTTCTATTATCAAATTTGCCTCACAACCACCTATTGCTAATGTCGATAAAATCAAAGAGATAGAGCATCCCACCCTGATTATGTGGGGGGCGAAAGATGCGGTGATTCACTACGTAGATGCTTTCAAATTCAAACATGACATTGAAGGCAGTCGCCTTATCATGTATGACGATGCGGGACACGTTCCAATGGTTGAAATACCGGAAGAAACGCTGAGAGATTTGAAGGCTTTTTTAATAAATTGAAAAGAGTGTGTAAAATATTAAGGACATTATAATGTGTATGTTAGCACACGACTATTCAAAAGAAAACTTGCCACAAAGACACGAAGGCACAAAGTGTAAGCAGCAAAATTCTTTGTGCCTTTGAGTCTTTGTGGCAAAATTAAAAGTGTGCAATAGTTAGGTGTTATAGCGTTTTCATATCTGATTACACCTAATATTTTACATACTCAATTGAAAAATCGAATTCCAAAGAAGCGAGGATATTGGCATTGGAGTTTTCAACTTATAGCGACTGCGTGTTGAACGGGAGAAGGGGTCAACTCAACTTCACACTCTTTCTCTGGTGGATTAAGCAGTTCATCAAGTTCCTTTAATTCGAGATGCATATACTTATTATCAATAATGACCTTGAAAATGCAAAATACATTATTGATATTCATTAGCTTTCTAATTAATTTTAACTTGACGATATTTTGATTGCATTCGTAAACAATATTTAAATTTTCTTGCCTGGAACTCTTGTTGATTTTTAATTTATCAAGTGCATGAATATCATAACCGGAAGATGTCATAAATATACCGGCTGCTTCGGGAATTGCCTGTACATTCGTAAACATCCTGATTTCTAATTGTCTTATCTTGTTGTTAATTTCATATCTTAATTGCCTTTGTAATTTCTCCTTTAGATTAGTCGATGCCATCTTGGATTTTAATTAGCGGGTGCAGTGCTTAACTGCTACCATGAGTGATGATAGTTAGTTGATTGTGCTTCATGTTGTGTAGTATTTTGCCGTAAAAGTAGAGTAGATAGGAGAGTCAAGAGGTTTTAACGGAGGTATCATTGAAAAGTTTCAATAATTTATTTTTTTCTTGCATTGTTAAGAGAATAATGCGACAATGCTGAAATGCGTTAAGAGCATGTTTAAAATTTGTACGAACTGTAAATCAATAGCTTGTGGTTTTGGCGAGGTATCAAAGAAGGCGTTTATCGAGATAAGCAACTGATTTGATACGAAGTCAAGTTCACAAGATGTTGGTTTTCAGGAAGGAGAAAATTTAAACATGCTCTAATGCTATAATGTTTTTTAATAAATAGATTTTGAGCGAGTTATGAAAATATATCAATCAAAAAATCACTCATCCACCATTTATTATCGCATTTCAGCATTAACGCATTGTAGCATTACATTCTCTCCGGGACTTCGATGCCCAGCAAATCCAAAGCCGAAGTCAGCACGCGCCCGACCATCTGCGTGAGTGTGAGTCGGAAACCTTTACCCGCCTCAGTTTCAGCACGTAGGATAGGGATGTCGTGGAAAAATTTGTTATAACTCTTCGCCAATTCATAAGCATAATTTGCAATGAGCGAAGGGTCGTAATTTTTCGCAGCTTCGAGTATAGTGTCGGGGTATTTTCGGATAAGTATCAAGAGTTCTTTCTCTTGTGGCTGCGGTGTTTTGTATCCTGAAATATCAATATCCCAATCACCTGCCTTTGCCAGCACTGACTTGGTACGTACATACGAATATTGCACAAAAGGACCTGATTGCCCCTGAATATCAACCGATTCCTTTGGGTCAAACAACATCTTTTTGCGCGGTGTCACACGTATCATATGAAACTTGAGGGCAGCCATGCCGATTCGTCGCCATGCTTCTTGCTGGCGCTCACCGGTCAAGCCGCTGACATCGCCACGCTCCAATGATTCTTCTCGTGCGATTGCCACGACTTCCTTCATCAAATCATCGGCATCGACCACTGTACCTTCGCGCGATTTCATCTTGCCGGATGGCAACTCAACCATACCATATGAAAGGTGATACAATCCGTCGGCATAAGACTCACCAAGTCGTTTGAGTATTTCAAACAAGACATTAAAGTGATAATCTTGCTCATCGCCGACGACATAAATCGACTTATCCATTTGGAAGTCTTTATATCGCTCCTGTGCTGTACCCAAATCCTGCGTCACATACACCGAAGTGCCGTCGCTACGCAGCACGATTTTTTTATCCAATTTTGCATCCGTCAAGTCTGTCCAAACGGAACCATCAGTTTCTTTATAGAAAACGCCCTTTTCCAAGCCCTTTTCTATCATATCTTTTCCCAATAGATAAGTCTTTGATTCGTAATATAATTTATCAAAACTTACACCGAGATTTCCATATGTTTCATTGAATCCGCTGTAGACCCAGCCGTTCATCGTTTCCCACAATTGGCGAATTTCAGGGTCGTTGGCTTCCCATTTTCGGAGCATCTCACGCGCTTCTTGTAGAATTTGTGGCTCAGTATCAGAATCACCTGCGGCTTTGAGGGCGGCACGTTGTTCTTTTTCCTCATTATTATACACCACATAATATTCGCCTACAAGGTGGTCGCCTTTTCTGTTGAGTGATTCGGGCGTATTGCCTTCACCATATTTTTGCCACGCCAACATGCTTTTGCAAATGTGAACGCCTCGGTCGTTGATAATCTGCACACGATTGACATCATAACCCGCTGCATCCAATATTTGACTCATCGACCAACCCAAAAGGATGTTTCGTATATGTCCTAAGTGTAGTGGTTTGTTCGTATTTGGTGAAGAAAATTCGACGACAGCTTTTTTGCCATTCGATGCGTGTGTACCATAATTTTCTTGTGCGCTTACACTCAACAAGAATTTCGTCCAGTATGTCTCGCTAATCGTCAAATTTAGAAAACCTTTTATGACATTAAAACCTGTAATGTCATCCACATTTTCTGTCAAATGATTACCCAGTTCTTCTGCCAATACAGGCGGTGCTTTTTTTGCTGCTCTTGTAAATGGAAATACAACGATGGTGTAATCACCTTCAAATTCCTTGCGTGTAGGTGCGACCTGCACCTCGCTTTCCTGCACCGTATGTTGGTACAATTCACTGACCGCCTTCGCGACGGCTTCTTTGATTAGTTGTGTAATTTCCATAAAGTAGCGCGGGCTTCTAGCCCGTGTTTATTAGTTATATTCAAAAATTATCACGATAACGTTTTTTTGAAGGGAAAAATTCAATATGCCGCAAATATACTAAAAACAGTTACTTCACCTTCAAATAATCCTCCACCAATCCATCCATCAACCAATTTGCAATTGCCTGACGATTATCTTTGACCACAAAGCGGCGTTGGTCTCGCGGATGGCGGATATTGCCTAACTCAATGTAGACAGCAGTGGGATTTGTCTCCCGTAGCATATGCAGGTCGCGAGCGGTGACAGTTCCATTATAACCGCGATTGGGTTGGTGTTTTTGGTATTGTGCTTTGATGGTTTCCTGAAGTTGATTGGCAACGACTTTGCCGTTTGGACTGGCGGGGTGGTGATAGAAAAATACATCCGTTTGGTTAGATTGACTGCGCGAATCAATGTGTATCATCAAGGCACGTTGGACTTTTGCATTGCGTGCTTTGTGGTTTTGATAAAGGTCGTTGATGGCGGAGCTACGCTGGTTGAGGCGACTTTTTTGTCCGCGTGGTATTTTTTTATTGGGCCAACAAACTTCATCATAATCACAAGGCAGATATTCCCCATCACGAATGCCATCATTATTATCACGGGTAATCATGTAGACGGTCGCTCCGTTTTCCAGTAAATTTTTTGCCAAGCGCAACGATACATCATAAGCATACTCATCCTCACACAAATCCTTGCCACTACGCGAACCTATCGCGCCTGTATCCGGTCCGCCATGCCCTGCGACGATATAATAGACGGCATTTTTCAGCTTATCACTTTGCATTTTTACGGTTTGATTTTTTCCGAAAATAGCGTATTGCTCACCGGGAGGCTTGGGAGGCGGAGATGTATTAGTTGTTGGCGGAGGTGTAGATGTTGTGGGAGTAGTATTTGTATTAGTAGGAGGCGTGACCGTTTTTCCGCCTTTACATTTGACTTCATGTATCGGCACCCAAAGCGCACGGTTATAAATGAAACTGGTGGTCATCAGTCCTATTTCAAGCATTTGTTCATTATAGGCTTTGATGCGTAATGCCTTATTGATGTCTTGGTCACCAATGGTGGTGCGGATGCTTTTACCATTATAACGATATAATAAAATTGGTAATTGGTATGAAGTATTATGTTTGAGTTTAGTATCGGATTTTACATTATTGATTTCGTAAAATTTATCGAAATTACATTGATATTCATGCAATTTGTACCAACTCAATAAGGATTGTGGCGTCTCACCGGGACGTGCGATGACCTTCACGTAATCCTGCGACCAAATTAATGTTACATTCAATAGTGTAATGAGGGATAAAATAAATAGCCTTTTCATGGACAATGCTTAAATGCTTAAATGTTGTAATGCTTAAATGGTTTTCAATGAATGAATTTTGAATGGATGAGTGAATGAATTATACGGTATACACATTCATTCATTCAAAATTCGTTCACTCATTCATTATTCAAGCAAAGTAAATAAATTTTAAGGCGTCATTCAAAGTAATTCAAATAGTATTCCGTAATTCGTTGATTCAGGATTTGGTTTATTTGTATTTTGCAAAGTGAAAAACTGCATTCGTATTCAAAAATAAATAATGAACCATACAACAGGTATCGAAGTATTAGTAAGATATTTCACGAATTATACCCAAGTTAGTCAAGAAGAAATTGACCTGTTAAAACAAGTAATCGGCTACCGAAAATACAAGAAAAAAGAAATCATTCATCGGCAAGGGGATGTTCAAAAATATCTTGCATTTATCACAAAAGGTGCGGTTCGTTTTTTCTATATAGATGAAAAAGGAGATGAACAAACTTCCGAATTTGCCTTTGAAAATACCATTATCGGAGAATATAAAACCTTGATTGAGAGCGAAATATCATCTGCATACGCTGAAGCTGTCGAAGATACCGAACTGCTCGGTATTTCTAAAGACGGATTGCTGAAGTTCTTGGACAAATACCCAAAATACTATGCCGTTATGACGGATATTATGAGCGATGCTTTAGTTGAAACGGAGCTTAGAAATAAGTTGCTACGCATCACCTCCTCAAGAGAACGTTATGAAGAATTGTGCCGACTCCAACCCGAAATCGTACGAAGAATACCACTCACCTATATTGCTTCTTACCTCAAAATGGCTTTGGGTACACTCAGCAGAGTACGTGCCGGAAAATTGTAGCAATCCAAGTTGCAAACAACTTGGAAAAATTCCAAAAAACAAATTCCAAATCCCAATTTTAATCTGTTTTAATCGAATTTCATTGGAATTTGGAACTTGCTCAAGCTGGCGATTTATCTGCTCTTATAGCATCTTTCTATTTTTTTAACCTGCGTCAAATCTTTTCCCTCAGCATACCTTTAATTTTGTGGCATTTTAAAACATCAATTCATTAAAGAAGTATGTTCAAACAAATTTTAATTTCCACTTTATTTATCTTTCTCATTAGCCCTTTTTATGCTCAAAAAAATATTAACACCAATAACATAGAAATCATACGCGACCAATACGGCGTGCCTCACATCTTCACTAAGACCAATACCGAAGCTGTCTACGGTATCGCTTGGGCACAGTGCGAGGATAATTTTCACATGATACAAGACAATATTGCCGCGACAAAAGGTATGGCAGGTAGATTGATGGGAAAAAATGGTGCGGTGTTGGATTTTCTATATGAAATTTTTGAAATCGCGGATTTTGTAGAGCGCAGATATGAGCAGGACATTAGCCCCGAAATGGAGGAATTATTAGCCACTTATATTGACGCCATCAATCAATACGCCACCACTCATCCCGAAGAAGTCAAAACCCAAACCCTATTTCCACTAACTATCAAAGAAATATTGGGCGGTCATATATTGCAACTGTTTTTATTGCAAAATTCAGCATTAGAAATCGGAAAATTACTCACCAAAGATTACGAATACGCATTGATGGAACAAGCCGGAAACGGCTCCAACGCGATGGCATTTAGCCCCAATATTACGGCAGATGGCAACACCTATTTAATCGGAAATCCGCACCAACCTGTCAATAAAAAGGGTAATTTTTGGGAAGTGAGTGTGCATAGCGAAGAAGGGTATGAGATGTTTGGGGCTACCTTTGCCGTCGGCGGTTTATTCCCAATATTGGGTGCCAACAGGCATCTTGGCTGGTCGCATACCATCAATTATCAGAATACAGGCGATGTGTATCAATTGGAAATGCACCCGACCAAAAAAGACCTCTACAAATACGACGGCGAATGGCTGCCTTTGGAGGTCAAAAAAGCCCGATTGAAGGTCAAAATCGGGGCTTTGGTATTGCCTGTTACGAGGAAATATTATCGTAGCAAATACGGACCGACCTTCAAAAAGAAATCCGGCTATTATTCCTATAAATCCAACGTATTGTATAATCTCAAAATAATAGAGCAGTGGTACAAAATGGGTTCGGCAAAAAATATGGACGAATTTATGGATGCCATGAATCTGCAGGGATTAACGGGACAAACAACGACTTATGCAGATAAAGAAGGTAATATATACCACATCAGCCTGTCTCATCATCCGATGAGAAATGAGCGTTATGACTGGAACGTCGTGCTGCCCGGTAATACCTCTGCTGTCAACTGGAATTTGGAAACCATACATCCTATCAGTGCTTTACCGCAAATCAAAAACCCAAAAAGCGGCTATTTATACGATTGTAATAATACAGTATTCAGAATGACTGCCCCCGACGAAAACCTCAACCCGGAGGATTTTCCAAAGAGTTTTGGCTTGCTGACAAGTAATACGCTACGAGCGAATACTTTTGAAAAATTAATCAAAAATTATGAGAAAATTACCTTTGAACAAGCCCGAAAAATACGTGAAGATCTTAGTATTGATAAAGAAAAAATGTCGTTCAGGAATTGTATGAATTGCGATGATATTCCAATGATAATCAATAAACACCCGCAATTATCCGACTACAAAAAAGTCTATGACAAATGGGACGGCACATTCACTATCGACAATAAACAAGCAAGTCTGATGATGCTGACTGCTATGTATTTTGAAGTATATATTGAAGCACAGGTGGGTAATGTAGAAAAAGATATGCCGGAGGAAGAAATTATTGCTGCCATACTCAAAGCACAAAAATTCATGATGAAACACTATGGCACACTGGAAGTCGAGCTTGGCAAAATCCAAAAAGCTGTTAGACATGACATCGAACTACCCATGTACGGCGGTCCCAATACACTCGCCAATACACACGTAAAGCCCTACAAAAAAGGAAAGGTGAAAATCGTAGGCGGCGACAGCTTTATTTTCTATGCCAAATTCGGAGAAAACGGTCTCGAAACCCTCCAAACCATCAATGCCTTTGGCAATAGCAATAAAGAAGGACATCCGCACAGCACCGACCAAACAGAGATGTATGTCAATATGCAGACGAAAAACGTAGAGCTGGATTTGGAAAAATTGAGAGCCAAGAGAGAAGGGTATCATCCCGAATAATTCGTTGACTTGTGATTCGTTTATTGGTTTTATTTGTATTTTGCTTCGCAAAAAATATCAACAATTTCACGAATGAACGAATCACGAACACAAAAAATAGGTTGGAAAACAGCTTTTGCCATCGTCATATCGAATATGATAGGGACGGGTGTGTTCACGAGTTTGGGTTATCAATTGCCGTCGGTTCAGAATACATGGAGTATCGTGCTGTTGTGGTTGATTGGTGGAGTGTTGGCGTTGATTGGGGCATTGACTTTTGCGGAATTGGGTACACACTTTCGGGAGTCGGGGGGCGATTATATTTATTTGTCGCGGATATTTCACCCGCTTGTGGGGTACGTATATGCTTGGATTTCGCTGACAGTGGGCTTCTCTGCGCCGATTGCCATTTCAGCGATGGCGATGACGGAATATTTGGGTTTGACAGGACTGTCATCGTGGTTTGGTGTAGGGGTAATTGTGGTAGTAACGATACTTCACTCGATGAGTGTGCGGCAAAGTGGTGGTTTTCATAATGCCATGACTGCGCTCAAAATTGTGTTTGTTTTTATTCTGATAATCATTGGATTATCCGTTTTCCCACAAGAAACAAATGCACTTAATTTTGATAATACATGGCAATCGGAATGGCTGCTGCCCGGTTTTGCGGTATCGCTTATCTACGTGACCTATGCCTATACAGGCTGGAATTCGGCGGCGTATATTACGGATGAAATTGAGGCTCCCAAAATCAATCTTCCAAAGGCACTTATCGGCGGTACATTACTGGTGACTGTTGTGTATATTCTCTTACAATTTGTTTTCCTTCGACATGCAAGTGTGGCACAAATGGCGGGAAAAACAGAAGTCGCTAAAATTGCTTTTGAAAATATCGGTGGCGCATCGGGCGCGTGGTGGGTGAGCGTATTTATCGCGGTGCAATTGGTGGCGACGATTAGCGGCTATCTGTGGGTAGGGTCGCGCATCACCTACGCGATGGCAAGCGAACACAGCCTTTGGAAACCACTCGCTGTCAAAAATAATCGAGGCATTCCCATCCGCGCTTTGTGGGCATTGACGGTGATTAGTATTTTGCTGACTTTGACGGGCTCGTTTCAACAAGTTTTGCTGTATTCAAGTTTTGTTTTGCAATTAATGGGGACACTTACAGTGGCATCGCTTATTTTTGTGCGTCGAAAAGAAGATACGTTTAAAAGTCCGTTTCGACCTTATTTGCAAATTGTCTATATTATTTTCAGCGCGTGGGCATTATTTTATGTCTTAACTGAACAACCTTATGAAAGTATGATTGGA
>JAHDEO010000240.1:2829-10926 GCA_020628725.1 Saprospiraceae bacterium | reverse complement strand
GGGGCTACCAAATTGGTCATGCCTAACGGCATTATTTCATATGAGAAATCGCTGAACTGTACTTTCCAAAAACTACAACTAACTGATTATCAGCTACTTTTTTAATTTCAATTTGCATTTTAATTTTAATTCATCCCTAATCGGTCAATTCCGTTAAAATATTAAAAAAATGAAAATATTAAAATATTTTGCATTATTAATCGTGGTATCATTTCTTACTAACGCTTGTACAGATGATACAGATACTGAAAAACCGGCTATTGATTTGACGATTGCAGGTGCTTTTCCTACGAGTTGTGATACTTTGTATTTTGATGAGCCTTTCACGGTAAAATTGTTATTGACCGATAATGTCGAATTGGGTTCATATAATATTGATATTCACAATAATTTTGACCAACATGCACATTCTACCGAATTTGGACAGTGTATCTATGACGACGAAAAAGTCGCTGTAAATCCTTACATATTCATCCAAGATTATACCATACCTGCGGCTTCTTCTGAACACACCACCGAAGTACCTATGACGCTTCCGGCAAGCAATGGAACCGGTTTATATGACGAAGGTGATTATCATTTTCAAATAAGGGTAACAGACATAGAAGGTTGGTCACAACTGGTGGGCTTAAATGTTAAAATACTTCATCAGTAAGGAGGTCGGTGTAAATTTCGGTAAATACTAAGTTGGACTTTGCTATTTTTTAAAATGAAAATTTATCCGAAACCCAAATAAAACGTAGTGTTTGAAAATCTGAGCAATTAATTATTGATAAGGGGTAAAAAAGCCCTTGTTAATAATTAAATCGACCAATTACCAAACAACTTGTTTTACTTGGGTTCACGGAAAATTTCATTGTCAAAAAAATAGCAAAGTCAAACTAAGGTCGTTAGACCTGCACGATTTAGTAGCTCCAAGTTTCAACTTGGGGAGAAATTTCACCCCACAATTGGAGTGCCGTAGGTACGCTACATTTTAGAATGTACCGTGTCTATGACACTCTTTTAGATAGGGAATATACCAACCCAAGTTGAAACTTAGGGCTACCAAATTGGACGTGTCTAACGACACTTTTTTTAGTAATTATTCGTAACTATTCAGAAGTCAGACCATTTCATTATCAGACGTCAGAGGTCAGACAATATTTGAGCTAAAAAGTATGCCTCTTCTACTATCTTTCAGTCGAATTTATCTGACTTCTGACAGTAAAACGGTCTCACTTCTGACCTCTGCTGAATAGTTACAATTATTCTATTTTTATTTTCCGAAATTTATCCTGTTCAAAATATAAGAAAAGAGAAATAAATAAATTTGTGCATGATTAAACGAATCGAACGAAATTTCGTTAAGTAAGTATCAAATTATTCCTTAATTTTGTAGCTATGACAGACGCAAGACAATTATCATTGGAGGACAACTTTCAGGCGAAAGTAGATGCAGAAATCAAAATCGAGCCGAAAGATTGGATGCCTGAGAAATATCGCAAGACCTTGATTCGCCAAATCTCTCAACATGCCCACTCTGAAATTGTGGGAATGTTGCCGGAAGGAAATTGGATTACTCGTGCGCCTTCTTTGCGCCGCAAGTTGGGTTTGTTGGCGAAAGTGCAAGATGAAGCCGGACACGGTTTGTACCTGTATAGTGCTTGTGAAACGCTCGGCATAGAACGCGATACTTTGCTCGACCAATTACATACAGGCAAAGCAAAATATTCAAGTATATTCAACTATCCGACAACAACTTGGGCAGATATAGGCGCGATTGGTTGGTTGGTTGATGGTGCGGCGATTATGAATCAAGTGCCACTTTGCAGATGCTCATATGGTCCGTATGCGCGGGCGATGGTACGTGTGTGTAAGGAAGAATCATTTCACCAAAGACAGGGTTTCGAGATTTTACTGACCTTGAGTAAAGGAACAGATGAACAACGCGCCATGTTACAAGATGCCGTCAATCGTTGGTGGTGGCCCTCTGTGATGATGTTTGGTCCTTCGGATAAAGATTCTCCGCATACTGCACAGTCGATGAGGTGGAAAATCAAGCGATTTACGAATGATGATTTGCGTCAAAAATTTGTGGATGTCTGCGTCGGTCAAGCAGAAATTTTGGGTGTGACCTTGCCCGACCCCGACCTTAAATATAATGAAGCAACCGGACATTGGGATTTCGGCGCGATTGATTGGGAGGAGTTTTGGAATGTGGTGAAAGGTAATGGTCCCTGTAATCGTCAACGTCTAAATGCACGTAAAACGGCACACGAAGAAGGTGCTTGGGTGCGTGAAGCGGCAATGGCTTATGCGGAGAAGCAGGAGCAACGTCAACTTACGCAGGCAAAAGTCGCATAAAATATTTTTCTAAACTAACGTGACGCAAGCCGGAGGCGTTACGCTACGGTCTATCATGAGTAAAAAAAACTGGCCTCTCTGGGAGGTGTTCATTCGCAGTAAACAGGGTTTGAGTCACAAACACGTGGGCAGCCTTCATGCTGCTAATGCAGAAATGGCAATCGAAAATGCACGTGATGTGTATACACGACGCAAGGAAGGCGTGAGTATTTGGGTGGTGGAATCGGTGCATATCACTGCGAGTAATCCAGATGCAAGCGATGAGCTATTTGAACCGGCTACGGATAAGGTGTATCGGCATCCGACGTTTTATGATTTGCCGGATGAGGTGAAACATATATAATAAGTAGCGAGTGCCGAGTCAACTAATTAACGAATCACGAATCACTATCAATTTGAATAAAAATTCTCACCTAAATTATATACTTCGCTTGGCGGATAGCCCGATGATATTGGGTCAACGCCTATCGGAATGGTGCGGTCACGGACCGATTTTGGAACAGGACATTGCACTGACGAATATCGCTTTGGACTTCATCGGTCAAGCGCGAAATTTGTATCAATATGCTGCCGAAGTGGAGGGAAAAGGACGCACGGAAGATGATTTTGCCTTTCTGCGCGACCCTTTGGATTACAAAAATGTCTTACTCGTAGAACAACCTAATGGCAATTGGGGGCAAACGATTATGCGGCAATTTCTGTACGATAGTTTTAATTTTTATTTTTATAATGAATTAAAAAGTAGTACAGATACACAAATTTCGGCGATAGCCGAAAAGTCGTTGAAAGAAATCAAATATCACTTGCGGTATTCATCGGAATGGACGGTGCGACTCGGTGACGGCACGGAAGAAAGCCATGCCAAGATGCAAAATGCATTGGACGACCTTTGGATGTACACGGGAGAATTGTGTACGCCGGATGCACTCGACAAAGAAGCTACTGAGGCTGGAATTGGGGTAGATTTGAATAAAATTCGCCCATATGTAGAAGAGAAAGTAGACGCCATTCTTACGAGAGCTACTTTGCAGAAACCCGAAAGTAATTGGATGCAAAAAGGAGGGAAGCAGGGACAACACTCCGAACATTTGGGTTTCATTTTGGCAGAAATGCAGTTTATGCAACGAGCTTATCCGGGCGCGGAGTGGTAAGCAGGCATATAAAATGAATAAATAAAAGTCCTTCGAAGTAGTGCTTTAAACTACTCGAAGGACTTTTTATTTTTAGTGAATCGTTCTAAACTTAAGGTGTAATTTTTACAAACGATTGCATTTGCATGTCGTTTGCATTGTACATGCGAATATGGTAATGTCCCGCAGGAAGGTCGGCAATGTTCAGTTGAATGACATTGATGCCTTCTTGTAAATTTTCTTGTATTGACATCAACATTTTACCTTCATTGGAAATGATTTCAATATTTGCAGAATTTATATTTTCCGAGAAATATTCTACATTCAAATGTCGGCTCGCAGGTACGGGGTAGAGTTTTAACGACGAGTTGTTGAGTTGTCGAGCTGATGAATTGATGACGAATTCTTGGGTTGATGGATTATGAAGTTGTTGAGATTCTTCATTATTTTCATTGACCAGCATGGGAACACATTCGGTATATTCGACATTATAGGTCAATCTGCCGAATCGTACAGAGTATTCGTAATCGCTGTTTTGGTCGTTGGTATCATTAAATTCGACGACCCAATCTGCTACACCGCCTGTGGTATTTCCGCTTGGTACATTCAAATTGACATAATACAAACCTGTGCCGCCATCGCAAGTGGTGAAAGCAGTCAAAGGTTGCGTGTTGCCTGCCGGATCGGTGATTTGCAGGGCGATTTCATTTTCACATGAATTGCCATTTAGTCTAAAATATAATTCAAGCGAAATATCAGACAATACCGCATCCTCAGGTGTGCCCGGGTCGGTAAAAGTGTATGTACCATTATTTGCGAAGCCGACACCATCAATAAATAAATCAGAATCCGCAAAATCAGAAATTTCATCATTTACGGTGACTGGTGTACCACCTCCGCCTTGTGTGTATGTAGTCGTATAAGTCAATCTTCCGAAACGGACAGAGTATTCATAATCGATATTTTGGTCGTTGGTATCGTCAAATTCGACGAGCCAATCGGTAGGGCTACCTGTTGTGTTCCCTGAAGGGACATCCAAATTGACATAATATAAACCATTGCCACCATCGCAGGTCGTGAAAGCAGTCAAAGGTTGAGTGTTGCCTGCGGGGTCAGTGATTTGTAGGGCGATTTCATTTTCGCATGAATTGCCGTTTAATCTAAAATATAATTCAAGCGAAATATCAGACAATACCGCATCGGCGGGTGTGCCCGGGTCGGGGAAGGTGTATTTCCCGTTGTTGGCGAATCCTACTCCGTCGATGAATAAATCCATATCCGCAATTTCAGAGACTTCATTTACGATAGGTTCTCCACCACCGCCTTCGACAGTTGCGACATAATTCAAACGAGCAAATCTAACGGAATACTCATAACCTGCATTTTGGTCATTCGTATCATCAAATTCGACTACCCAATCGGCTATGCTGCCTGTTGTATTTCCCGAAGGCACATCTATATTGACATAATACAAACCTGTACCGCCATCGCAAGTAGTAAAAGCTGTCAAAGGTTGAGTATTACCCGCAGGGTCGGTGATTTGAATAGCGATTTCGTTTTCACATGAATTGCCATTTAATCTAAAATATAATTCGAGAGAAATATCAGATAAAACAGCATTGGCAGGTGTGCCGGGGTCGGTAAAGGTCACCGTTGGGTTGTTGGCGAAGCCTACGCCGTCGATGAATAAATCCTCATCAAATATCAGTGTCAAAGAATCTGTGCTTGAAGTGCCGCTACCGCCACAAGGGTCGGCAGGAGGTGTCACTGTTACATCTTCACAACCTTCATATCTATCAATAGAGGCTTGCCAACTATCTATCCAAGGACCTACCGATTCTGCGATATACAGCATACTTCCTGCTAGAAGTTTACCGTCAGCTTGTAAGGCTATGCTTGTTGTATTCACGGTTCTGAAATATTCAATTGTTCCATTCTGCCGAATTTTAGCAGCAGCCCCTTGTGAGTACTCACATGCACTGGAAAATACAATGTCATCGTTAGGCAGCGTAAGTAATTCGTAGAAATCACATCCAAACCCAAGAGACATAATATCCACCGCTACACCGAAGTTGTTTTCTATATTTCCATTAATATCAAAACGATTTAGATTAGCTTGTTGATCGGCTTCATAGTAACTGGCAACACTAATGACGACTCTACCATCAGAAAGTTCTGTAGCTTGATTTCTGTCTCCCGATGCAATACCTACTACTCCATTATTTCCAAAACTTGTATCCGTTGTACCGTCTGTATTAAAACGCATCATCTGCGTGTTACCCGTGACGAGAATCTTGCCGTCTTTGAGTTTATCTACATCTGTTATGCTACCAAAGGAGTTGACATCAATTGTATTATTGAACATAGCATCGGGCGTGCCATCAGGCATATAGCGCAATACATTTGAAGAACTCGACAATAATATTTTACCATCATTTTGAATGGTGAGAGCATTGACATAGTAGGGTACGCTTACTGAGGGAAAACATTGATTTGTATTTGCATCAAAGCAGAACATTTCACCCGCATCAGCAATAATGAGTCTATCGTCCGGCGTAGCAGCTATTTTCGCATTAAGACCATCTTCAGAAAATAAAAAAGTTTGACTGATTGGTTCACCATTTTCATCAAAATGATATATCGCAGGCTCAAATCGGAGTACATTTTCGCCCGGATATTGCTGGTCACCTATCCTTCCTACTCCATAAATATGTCCGTTAGAAAGCGTCGCCATATCAACTAGATCGTAGCTTAGGTGTCGCAATGTCCAGCCTTCTTCAGTATCATATAGAGGGTTGGGTGTGAGATAATTAGTGGCATTTTCAGAGAAGGTATTATCCAACGTAAGGCTACATGTATCAGATGAAGTTGGTGGTGGTGTGGTCATACACTCACTTTCAATTTCACTTGTAGTACTACAACCGGAAGCGTTGTTCGATACATTCGCCGTACCGCCACTTTCCAAATAAGTACAAACACTCGCTTGATTACAGATTTCAAGGTTCGGGTTATTCGTAAGAACAAGGTCAGTGATACTATTCGGATCGATATTTTCCAATCCGTCGAGGCTCGTCAAAGTATTGTGTCCTGATACGCGAATGTAACCGCCTATGCTACTGACATTTGATAAGGCGGCAAGACTATTAAGACTTGTATTATTTTGAAGTCTGATATTTGTACCTATTGCAATCAGATTTTCTAAACCTGAAAAATCCGATAACGCAGTATTATTTTGAACATAAAGCTGAGAACCAATAGTCATCACACCTTCTAAACCAGATAAATTTTGTAGTGCGGCATTATCAAAAACTAAAAGACCTTCTCCTATCTGAGTAATATTTTCCAAGCCTGATAAGTCGGTCAAAGCGTCATTATTGTCAATCGACAAATGACTTGGGAGTGTCGTGAGATTTGCTAAACCGGAAAGATCAGTCAAAGTCGTGTTATTCTTAATAATAAGTGAATTACTTATGGCAGTCAGATTGCTCAAGCCATTCAAATCGGTCGCTGATGTCCCATCTATGAGCAACCAACCCTCTATTGTAGTGATTTGATTGAGTCCGTCAAGGTTGGTGATTGCATTGGGGGTAGCAGGCTGAATTGTAAGGTTTCCGGGAATATTCATGCAGTTAACGATATTGGCAAAATCATCCACTTCTTGTTGGGTGGTGAGTGTAATATCACCTGTAGGGCAAGTCGGGTTCGTGACAGAGCAATTACTCAATACTTCTGTGGAAGTATTGCAGTTTGTCATATTTTGAGAGATGTTGTGCGTACCGCCGTTTTCTAAATAGGTGCATATATTCGGTATGCTACATACTGATAAACTGGGATTAAGCGTGAGAATCAAATCCTGAATGTCATTAGGATTTATATTTTCCAATCCTGTCAAACTTGTTAAAGTATTGTGTGTAGCAATGCGAATAAAACCATTGATATTATTTACATTTGACAATGCAGCGATTGTGCTGATATTTCTATTGTTTTGCAATCTGATATTTGTTCCTATCGACGCAAGGTTATCCAATCCTGTGAGGTCAGTAAGGTTAATGTGACTTATAATAGACAACTCTCCTCCAATTGCATTTAGATTTTCCAGACCGGATAGACTTTGTAATAAAGCATTGCCAACTATTGATAGATTTCCTCCTATTGAAGTCATCCCCTCCAAGCCTGATAAATCGGTCAAGTCATCATTATTCTCAATTTTTAAATGACTTGCTGTGGAAGTGACATTTTCTAAACCTTCAAGCCCTGTAAGATTTGCGTTGTTTGTTATTATAAGGTCTTGTCCTGTCGTAGTAAGGTTTTCTAAGCCATTTAAGTTCGTCAGCGCATTATTAGCATCAATCACCAAACCACCACCTATTGATGTAAGCTGACTCAGTCCGTTTAAATTGGTGATGGAAGAAGTTGTAAGACCACGTATGATAAGTCTACCCGGTATCGAGGTGCAATTAGTCAGATTAGCAAATTCGTCAATTTCTTGTTGAAGAGTGAATGTCAGGTCTCCTGTAGGACAGGTTACTTCAATATCTCCGCAATCGTAGGTAACCTCGACGAGTGTATTACATCCCGGTGCATTAGTGGCGATATTGCTCACTCCCCCATTATCCAAATA
>JAHDEO010000240.1:0-2819 GCA_020628725.1 Saprospiraceae bacterium | reverse complement strand
ATTGGCATTAATCTGCAGATAATTAATTGTATTGGGGTCAATATTATCCAATCCTGTCAAATCAGCAAGCAGATTGTGCGCAGAGACACGAAGGCGTCCGCCAATTGTATTGACATTAGAAAGAGCAGATATATCAATTAATTTTTTATTGTTCCTTAAGGTGAGGTTTGTACCTACGGAAGTCAAGTTATTCAATCCATTAAGGTCAATGAGTTGGTGATTTTCTTCAATAATAAGTTCTTCGTTCAACATGGTGAGGCTTTCCAGACCTGCCAAACTTTGGACATCATTCCCGTGAATTATGAGGCTTCCTGTTATTGAGGCAACATTAAATCCGGAAAAGGATACAATACTATTATCCTCGAAAATAATATTTGTACCAATAGCAGAGATATTTTGCAAACCACTTAAGTCGGATAAGTTATTATTTTTAAGTCTTAATTCGCCTTCAATTGAGGTCAGTTGGCTTAAGTTGCTAAGGTCGGTTGCATTTTCTATGGTTAGATTACCCGGTATTTCAGCGCAACCCGAATATGTCGTTACAAAATCGTCCACTTCTTGTTGGCTACTAAGTAAGATGTCACCTTGTGGGCAAGCGGAAGGAAAACATACCTGAAGAATGCTGCTGTTGTCATTACAACCTATAGCATTATTGTCAATCGTATAAGTGCCGCCGGCAGTGAGGTAGTCACAAATACTCGTGACGCCACAGTATGAAAGCATATCGTTATTCCTTATAATAAGGTTTGTGACGGTATTGGGGTCGATATTATCTAATCCGGTAAGATTATCCAAAACATAGTTGAAGCGCACTTCAAGCTCCCCTCCTATTGCAGTGACATTACTTAATGCAGAAATATCCGTTAGTGCATCATTAGACCAAATTTCTAAGCCGCCTCCGACAGTACTTAAGTTTTCTAAGCCTGCGAGATTGGGTAACATAAAATTTAAGCCAACTTCGAGATTTCCACCAACCGTCGTGAGTCCTTGCAAGTGGGATATATCAGTTAAATTATCACTAGACCGTATAATTAAGTTACCACCAACCGAGTTAAGGTTCTGTAATCCATTTAGGTCATCCAGACTTGCGATGTTGTCAATAATTAAATCTCCACCAATTGAGTTAAGTGCTTGCAAACTTGAAATATCAGTTAAACTATAAGAGGATAACAATTCCAAATCTCCACCTATAGAAGTCACATTATCTAGTCCTGCAAGACTGGCTATATTATTTCCGTCTATATATAAATTCCCACCTATAGAAGTTAGATTACTTAGACTCGCAATGTCATATAATTGATTATTATAATGCAAAGATAAATCTCCTCCCAAAGAGCTTAAATTTTCTAAGCCCATGAGGCTGGTTATATCAGAGTTAAGTTCCAAAAATAAGCTGCCTCCGATTGCATTTAAATTTTCTAAACCTGATAAGTCCGTTAGTCCGTCTACATACTGAAAAATAAGACTTCCTTCGATATTCACGAGGTCGTTAAGCCCATTGAGGTTATTAATATCGTTAGACCCTATACCGTCAACATACACATCTCCAAATATGGTAGTACATCCGGGAAAGTTTATCGGGAAATCGTCTATTTGTTGTTGGGTGGTAAAGGTGAAATCACCTGTAGGACAGACAATTGTTGAGAAACATCCCGCTATAGCATCCGCTTCACTGATACTACAATTCTGTTCGTATATAGAAAGCGCACCTCCATTATTGAAATAGTTGCATAATCCACTAAGGTCTGACACACAATTAAATTCTCCAAAATTTAATCCGCCGCTACCTACATAATCCAATTCCTTCAATCCCGTGATAGCCACAGATACATAATGGGTTTCAGGATAATAACAATCCTCAATAATCACGTTACCTACAATGGTATCTACCATATTGAGTCCACTAATTGTTCCGTGATCTATATCTATATTCCCTCCAATATATTTGAGTGTAGGGAAGGCTGTTTCCGGCAAACTTATTCCACCTCCATAAGGCGTACAGTCGTATAAATTGCCTCCTATACGTTCCAAAACCGGAAATCCGCCGGCACTTAAATACTCCCCTTCTGCACCTGATACCGACACACTACCACCAATGGATTTCAAAACCGGACACCATGCAATTACACTACTTCCATAACCGGAAGAAACAGAAACTCCACCTGTTATTTTCTCCAGAAAACTAAACGTACCGCCTAGTGTGCCTTCGTCAACTGTACCAATGGAGCCATTCAGATGAACAAGTCCCATATTGGAAACATCTGTTCCTACTGCAATTGACATACCTCCATTTAAAGTGTCAAGATTCGGGAGATTAAGTGATACGGAACCAGTTCCGTAAGAATAAGGCAATGACCTTGTTCTTATATTACCGTTATATGTTGTGCAATTTGGATAAAGTGCCGTAAAAATATTTGTTTGAACAGAGCGATAAAAACTCAGTGTTCCAAATGTAGGGCAGGTAGTAGGTGCGGGCATACAGCCTATCAGCGAACCTTCACAGGAATAAGCTTGGTCTTCAAATGACATGGCTGTAAATCCATTATTTATCAAATGCTCGCAAAAAGATTGTACCGCACAGTTCGTAAGATTAACATTATCCTCCACAAAACGCACTGTACCACCTATCTCAATCGGATGGTCCAATGCCGATATATCAGATATTTGTGTTTCAAAAAAAACAATGTCTCCGCCAACGTAAGTGAGTTGTTCTAAGCCGTCAACAGAAGAAAGTGGAGAAAAGTCAAAATAAAGCGACCCCATGATAGTCGTTACAAAAGATAAACCTGAAATATCGGTCACATTATCAATTCTCAAGT
>JAHDEO010000239.1 GCA_020628725.1 Saprospiraceae bacterium | reverse complement strand
CCCATAGTCGGCACCAACACGCTCGGTATGCTGATGAATGGTCAACCCGCCACCACCGAAACCGAACAAACGGGCGCGGAAGATACAGCAGTTATCATCTACACATCCGGCACTACGGGACGTCCGAAAGGCGCAGAACTTACCCACTCCAATATCCTACTCAATTCCATTCTCTGCACCGGAATCACCAATACGGACAAAGATGATGTGCAACTCATTGTGCTGCCACTATTCCATATTTTTGCAATGGTCGTATTGATGAATGCAGGGATTTACAAAGGTAATACCAACATATTATTGCCACGATTCGACGGTCAGGCGGTATTGGGATTAATGCAAAAACACAAAGTCTCCATATTCGCCGGAGTACCGACCATGTACTGGGGCTTACTCAATGCAGATACGAGTAATTTTGACCTTGACGCTATCGCCTCAAATCTGAAAATGTGTGCATCCGGTGGTGCTTCTCTCCCTCTGAATGTATTGGAGAATTTTGAGAAAAAATTTAACGCAAAAATACTCGAAGGTTACGGCATGTCGGAGGGGTCGCCTGTCGTTACGTTCAATCATTTGGATGTCGGGCGCAAGCCGGGCAGCGTAGGCACACCTGTATGGGGCGTAGAGGTCAAAATCGTAGATGAAGACGGTAACGAAATGCCTGTCGGCGAAAAGGGCGAACTCATTTATCGCGGTCACAACGTCACCAAAGGCTACTATAATAAACCCGAAGCCAATGCCAAAACCATCAAAAACGGCTGGCTACATTCCGGCGATGTGGCTATCAAAGATGAAGACGGTTTTTACTACATCGTTGACCGTACCAAAGATATGATTATTCGCGGTGGCTTGAATGTGTATCCGCGTGAAGTTGAGGAAGTTATTATGAAGCATGATGCGGTTTCATTGGTGGCGGTGATTGGTATTCCCGACGAGCAATTTGGTGAAGAAATACAAGCCTGTGTCGTCCTCAATGAGGGAGCTTCACTTTCCGAAGCCGACCTCATGGCATGGACGAAAGAGCGTATCGCCGCCTACAAATATCCGCGTAAAATTGAATTTTTGGATGCTTTACCGATGAGTGCTACGGGGAAAATTTTGAAGAAAGAGCTGCGAGTAAAATGAAGAGATTTTTGATTGGGGGATTTTTGATTGAATTTTGCTTCGCAAAATTATGGGTATAAAATTCGCGTAGCGAATCAATCAAAAATCAAAAATCCCCCAATCAAAAATCTCTCAATCCATTGCTTCTCCCTCAAAAAAAGCCTATCTTTGCATTGTATGAATACACAACACTTGAATATTATCATTAGCATTATTATAATTCACGATTACGGAAATCTGTGAACCGCTAATGTATTTACAATATATCAAACGCGCTAACAGATTCAATTTGTTAGCGCGTTTTCTTTTTGTACCGGCTGTTTTAACTGCCGAATGGGGCATCAAGCCCCATAAATCTTGCGACTAAACGTTTTTCGCGCTTACGCGCGGCGGCAGTTAAAACAGCCGGTACGAAATCCGCGAAATCTGCACTGCTGTCAAGTCAGTTTAGTATTTTTGCGAACTAATCGAAAACACACATTGAAAAATGAAAAGTTATAAAGAGTTCAAGGGGTTGAATCTCCCCGAAATAGACAAAGAAATATTAGCGTTTTGGGAAGCACAAAAAGTGTTTGACCAAAGCATGGACAATCGCAAAGATGCTCCAACGTACGTCTTCTACGAAGGACCACCCTCCGCGAACGGCAAGCCGGGCATCCACCACGTCATAGCACGGACGGTCAAGGATTTATTTTGTCGCTACCATACGATGAAGGGCAAATTGGTCGAACGCAAAGGCGGTTGGGACACGCACGGATTACCGATTGAATTGAATGTCGAGAAAGAACTCGGCATTACCAAAGAGGACATCGGCAAGACCATTTCGGTAGAAGAATATAACGCTCAATGCCGTAAAACTGTCATGCGCTACAAGGATATGTGGGATGATATTACGGTCAAAATGGGCTATTGGGTCGATTTGGATAATCCGTATATCACCTTTGAAAATGAATACATTGAGTCCGTCTGGAATTTGTTGAAAAAACTCTATGATAAGGACTACCTGTATAAAGGTTACACCATTCAACCTTACTCTCCGGCGGCGGGAACGGGCTTGAGTTCACATGAATTGAATCAGCCCGGATGCTACCGCGATGTGACCGATACGAGTGCTGTCGCGCAATTCCGCGTAGTGCGTAATGCGGATTCGGATTTCCTATTTGATTCGGACGACGAAGATGTGTGTTTTATCGCTTGGACGACGACCCCCTGGACGCTCCCCTCGAATACTGCATTGACCGTCGGAAAGAAAATTACGTATGTCAAAGTTCGCACCTATAATGCGTACACAGGCGAGCGCGTGAGTGTGATTTTGGCGAAAGATTTAATTAAAAAATGGTTCAAAGAAGGCGCGGACGAATTGGATTTTGATGCCTACAAAAAGGGCGATAAAAAAATCCCGTATAATGTCATGACAGAATTTGTAGGCGAAAAATTGCTCGGCATCCGCTACGAACAACTCCTGCCCTACGCCCAACCCGACGACGGCGATGCTTTCCGCGTATTGCACGGCGATTTTGTGACGACTTCCGAAGGAACGGGCATCGTACACACCGCGCCGAGTTTTGGTGCGGACGATATGTTTGTCGGAAAACAAAACGGAATTGGTTCGCTGACTTTGGTGGATAAACAAGGTAAATTCAAGGATAATGTCGGCGAATTTGCGGGGCGTTATGTCAAAAATTATAAGGACGAACCCAAAGAAACGTATCGCAGCGTAGATGTTGATATTGCCATTAAATTAAAAACCGAAAATAAGGCATTCAATGTACAGAAATACGCGCACAATTACCCGCATTGTTGGCGCACCGATAAGCCTGTGTTGTACTATCCGCTCGACAGTTGGTTTGTGGCAACTACGAAAGCAAAAGACCGCATGGTTGAACTCAATAAAACAATCAACTGGAAGCCCGCTTCAACGGGTGAAAAACGCTTTGGCAACTGGCTCGAAAACCTCCAAGATTGGAACTTATCGCGCTCACGTTTTTGGGGCATCCCGCTACCGATTTGGCGCACAGCCGACGGTTCGGAAGAAAAATGTATTGGCTCGCTTGCCGACCTTCGTGCTGAAGTCGAAAAGTCTGTTGCTGCCGGACACATGGACGCACAACTCACAGAAGACTTTGATTTACACCGACCTTACATAGATAATGTTGTGCTAACATCTTCCAAAGGTGAACCGATGAAACGCGAGGCGGACTTGATTGATGTATGGTTTGATTCCGGTTCAATGCCTTACGCACAATGGCATTATCCGTTTGAAAATGAGGAGAAATTTAAAGCGAATTATCCGGCAGATTTTATCTCAGAAGGTGTGGACCAGACACGCGGTTGGTTCTTCACTTTACATGCGATTGCGGTGATGTGTTTTGATAGTGTGGCGTACAAAAATGTCGTCTCCACAGGCTTGCTACTCGCCAAAGACGGCGTGAAAATGTCGAAGCGATTGGGCAATGTTATTGAGCCGTTTGGGGCGATTGCGGAGAATGGCGCAGACCCGATTCGCTGGTATATGATGTCGAATGCTGCCCCTTGGGACAACCTTAAATTTGACATGGCAGGTGTGGATGAGGTGCGCCGTAAATTTTTCGGAACGTTGTATAATACCTATTCCTTTTACGCGCTATACGCCAATGTTGATTCATTTTATAATGAGGAAGCGCAAGTTCCGGTGGCAGACCGCCCGGAGATTGACCGTTGGGTGATGTCTTTGCTCAACACGCTCGTCAAGGAAGTCGATGCCGATTATGCCGATTACGAACCCTCGCGGGCTACACGCAAGGTCATGGCGTTTGTGGATGAGCATTTGAGTAATTGGTATGTGCGTTTGTGTCGCCGCCGTTTTTGGAAGGGCGAGAAAAATACGGACAAAATCGCTGCCTATCAGACGCTTTACGAATGTCTCGTCACGGTAGCAAAACTTATGGCTCCCGTTGCGCCCTTTTTCGCGGAGTTTTTGTATAAAAATTTGAATGACACGACGCAAAACGAATCGTTCAGTTCCGTACATTTAGCTGATTTTCCAACTGCAAATGAGGCGGTTATCAATAAAGATTTGGAGCAACGTATGGATTATGCCCAGCGAATTTCGTCGCTCGTCCTCTCGCTTCGTAAGCGGGAGAAAATACGAGTGCGTCAGCCTTTGACGAAGGTTTTATTGCCTGTTTTGGATGATAATTTCCGCATACAAGTGGAGGGTGTGAAGGATTTGATTTTGTCGGAAGTCAACGTAAAAGACATCGAATATATCACCGATACATCAGGCATTATCAAGAAAAAAATCAAGCCGAATTTCAAGACGCTCGGACGCAAACTCGGCAAAAACATGAAAGCCGCCGCCACCGCTATCGGTCAATTCAACCAAGACGACATCGCTCAAATCGAACGCTCCGGCGGCTACGACCTCGCTGTAAATGGCGATACGATCCGCCTCACGCTCGAAGATTTTATCATTACTTCGGACGACATCGAAGGTTGGCTCGTAGCGAATGACGGCGCACTCACCGTCGCCCTCGACGTGACCCTCACCGACGACCTCAAAGCGGAAGGTATCGCACGGGAGTTGGTGAATCGTATTCAGAATATTCGTAAGAGTCGGGATTTTAATGTGACTGACCGTATCGCTGTGAAGTTGCAGAGGCATGAGGCGATTGTTCCGGCAGTGGAGCAATTTGGTGAGTATATTCAGGCGGAAGTTTTGGCAAATTCTTTGGAACTTGCGGACTCTGTTGACGGGGAGGATGTGGAGCTTTTGGATGGGGTTGTTGTGGGGATTTTGGTTAGCGTTTAAACTTATTCAAAATCTCCACTAATTTGTAAACTCTCGTAACGGGCTTATCTTTTGCGGGAGTTTCATTAGCTCTTTTTTCGTATAGTTTTTCGGCAAATTTAATGGCTTGTGCTTCATCACTGTCAGGATGTTGCTGTAGTTTATCGTACATTTCAGTATCATTTTTTTCATAATCTCCAAGTACAGATTTGAGAATGGAAATGTATTGCTCTCTATTGATGGCGGTGTCCAGATATTGGAAGTGAAGGATATACCACAATTCAAAAGCCTCATTGGAATAAGCTGGGTTAATGTCTTCATTATCAGCTTTTTCAATGGCATTATTGAAATTTTCATCAGGAAAATCGTCCTTGTCAAATACTGCCCACACCTCATCGAATTGTGGTAAAAGCGGACTATCTTTTCGCTTTTCCCGCAATTCGATGGCAGCTTTTACTACATTCAAAGGGTCTTGACCGATACCTTCAGTTTCTACCTTGACGAGTTGTTCAGGTAGTTTTTCGGCGAGTGACTTGAAATAATTGGGTTCGGTGGCTTGTCCTTCGGAGACAATTAGAAAATATTGGCGTTCTTCTTCAAAATCTTTATCTCGCGGACTGCCCTTTTTATCCAAACTCGCCACAAAATCATTAAAATTAAACGCCTGTTTTTTGCTTTTCTTTTTTGCCATTAGTGGATGCTTCGAGTGGATTTATGGATGTGTCGATAAAAGGAATTGCGCCATATCTGCCTTCAAGGTATTGTTTTTCGTAATTGTGGTCTTTTCGCGGTTTAAAATTAGCAAGTGAGTACAATTTTGATGCGCCGTATTTATCTTTTTCTACAAAATAAATTTGGTCGCGACGAAATAAGTTTTTATTTTGCAAATTAGTATCGTGAGCAGTAAATATCAATTGCGCCTTATTATTTTTTTTGCTGTTAAATTCCATTAAAATTGCTTGTACAAGTAGTGTGTGTAAACGACTATTCAATTCATCAGAAACAATGACACCGCCATTCATAAGTGCATTAATAATATTTCCGGTTAAACTATACAAACGAACTGTTCCGTCCGACTCATCCTCATCTAAATTAAATTCAACCAAAGTTACAAAATTGTTTTCTTCATCATAACGCGAATGGTAAGTTACAACCTCATCATCATAATGATTCTCCCTTTCTTTACCGCTTTCGCTAGATATTATTTTGTCAAATTTTACCAATTCAATGTCTTCAATATCAAGATCGGCTTTTTTTATAAACGCCATAATTTTGGGCTTATGCTCTTCGTTTTCAAGGAGTTCATCTGTTTTCTCTCTCCCCGCGCCATAACGTCCACATACATTATGTGTGAAAATCATGTTGGCAAACCAATTGATAATATGTTGTGATAATTCACCATTCAACTGTGCTGATAAGGATAAAAAAAGCGCATTAGAACGAGTGAACTCTTTTCGTTTCTTTCCTTCTTTAAATCGTTCTCCGTCAATTTCAAATTCATCTTGTAGGCGCAAAAATAAAGGATATTCCTTTTGTTTTTTTCTTTCAAAAAGCCATTCTTTCTCTATTTGTTCTTGTGTGACCTCAAAACCATAACGATAGCGTATTTCATTTAAATAAAATTCAATTTCAAAAAAACTTGGTTTATCTATCGTAGTTGTACTGAGTTGGAAGGGGTCTATATCTTCAATAGGCTCATTGCTTTGCGACTCTTTTGACGAGTCAATCACAAAATCACGCATAAATTTTAACCCTTCTATCAACTTCGATTTTCCCGCAGCATTTTTTCCGAAAATGCCAACGCTTTTCAATAATTGTTCCTTGTTATATTGAAAAACATGAGTATCTTTCAGCTCACTCAAAGACGCAGCTCGCATGTCCAATGTAGCTTTATCCTTAAATGTCTTAAAATTACCAACTGTGAATTGAATTATCATTTTTTGTTAATTTTTGAGTAATTTGCTCAAAAAAAATGAAATTTACAACAAAAAAAACTTTTTTTATGATTTTTTCGACAGCCTTAACAAAAAAGCCAATTCAATATCAAAGATAAAAACAACAAAAACACCACTTTCCACAGCATATAAACCTCAATACTCCGCGAAATCTTTTTACTTTTGGTGAAACAATGTAAATAAAATGAAAAACATACTAATCACCGGCACCAGTTCAGGCTTCGGAAAAGCTACAGCCGACTACCTCACCGCACTCGGCTACAACGTAGTAGGCACATCAAGAAATCCTGCCGCTATTCAGTCCAATCACAAAATGATTCAACTCGACGTGCAAGACGACCAATCCGTTAGGATGGCAGTAGAAAAAGCCATAGAAATCATGGGCAGCATAGATGTCTTGGTGAATAATGCGGGTTATGCGGTATCAGGTCCGGTAGAAGAAACGACGATTGAAGAGGCAAAAGACCAGATAGATACCAACTTTTTTGGCATGGTGAGGATGACGCAGGCGGTGTTGCCCTATATGCGCGAGCAGCATAAAGGGCTGATTATTAATATCAGTTCCCTGGGAGGATTGGTAGGAATACCGTTTCAGGCATTTTATTGTGCGAGCAAATTTGCAATAGAAGGTTTCACGGAAGGACTCAGAATTGAGGTCAAGCCATTTGGCATCCATGTGGCGAATATCAATCCCGGCGATTACAAAACGGAAGCCACTGCCAATCGAAAAATGATTAGTAATCTGACAGAGGTATATGAAGAAAGATGTAACCACATACTCAACCAATACATAAAGGACGAAATGAACGGCGGCGACCCCATAGAAATCGCAAAATTGGTGGAAAAGTTGATAAAAAAAGAAGGCAATTATAAGGTTAGGTATTTTATAGGAAAACCAATTCAAAAGGTCGCAGCCCATTTGAAGAGATTTATGAGCAGTCGTTTGTTTGAACGACTGCTGATTAGTATTTACAAATAAAAATAAGCAAAAAGGCTGGCAAAAAGCCAGCCTTCTCAATATTTTTATTGTTTAACAAACTTCCTTACCACCTGCATATCTCCCGAAATCAACTGTGCAAAATAAAATCCTTGAGACAAATCACTCACATTTAACAGCATGTCTTGAGCGTCGCGGTTGCTCGGTGTATGTTGTTGAATGACTTGCCCATTCGCATTTAGAATATTAATTTGAACATTATCATCTGTCGCGAGTGTGTAGCGTACCGTGAGTTGGTCGCGTACAAGATTGGGGAGAAGTGCCATGTCGGGCGTATTGTCGTTGTTCACGCTTTGACGCATGTAGGCAAACGAACCATCAGATTGGAGAGTTTGCACACCATTAGTAATACAAAAAGTATTCGTTTCCGAAGAACCAAAACGTCCACCACCTGTAGCAAGTACATTACCTTCGGAATCGGTGAGGGTATAATCTCCGCAGCTAAGACCGACACGCGGAATACCATTAAAAACACCGCCCAAACCAATGTTAGCGATATTGATGCCCGTCAATACAGTCGTGGTACGTCGCGGACACATCCCGTCATTCGCAGAATCATAAACGACCAACTCATAACAACCATCAGGCAAACAAGCGGCTTCACTGACAGATGAACCACTCGGATTGCTACTATAATTGCCGCCTGAAGCGACAACATTATTATTATTGGTATCAACAATTTCCCAACTCGTCTGCACAGGATTATCGTCGAAATTAATAGCCAAATCCATCGTCGCACAAGCCGATACTTTGAAATCCCAAGTTCCGCGTCCGTAAGTTCCGAATCGTACAACTTCTTCGCTATCAATATATTCTACAGAAGTATATCGCTGCATAGGCGCACTCAATCCGCGCATATCAAACCACTGATTTTGCGCAGCAACGTAAACATAAGGACCAACTTCAGTCGCCGCAAAAAGCAAGGATTCATCGGCATTGGCAGCGAGTTCGTGTACGAGTGTATTAGGTAAGCCATTGCTCATAGCAGTGAAGGATACCCCGCCATTCGTAGATTTGTAAACCGCCGGATTGCTATACCCACTTCCGCCGTAATACACCACATTTGAAGTGACATCTGATGCCAAAACACTCGCACCATACAAATACCAATTGCCCGGACCGGAAAATGCATTCGTTTTTGTCCATGATGCACCGGTATCATTAGAATAGAAAAATGTACCATTATCCATCGCTACATAAATACGTCCTGCATCAAGTGTGGAAGCTTCAACAGCAGAAATATGAGCACCATTTGCATTGGATTTGAAATTATAATTGCCCTGAGTAGCGGTTATATTTCCAAAGGCATAAGTGAGCTTTATCAGATAATTACCATTACCACCATTCAACTCTCCACCGCCGATGTACATAGAATTGTCGCTATAATTTGCTGTTTCTGCCGAAGGTAACATCCAGCCATAGGACGGGAGATTATTACCGGGCATAGTCCAAGAAGCATTGCTGTATCCTGTGCGTGGATTGACATAATGATCCATGACACCACCGGGATATTGCGTCCATAAACTCTGTCCGTTATTCGAGAATATCATGTGACCATAATCGCCCGAAATAGGTTGTTCCCAATTGGCAACAGCCGTGCTTGTAGCTGTATTACTTCGCTGAAAACCCTGGTCTTGCGTACCTGCATACATGTAGTTGACATTGGCATCGCTCGTGACGACATCGTAGTATTGCGAGACATTGAGATTTTGCATGGCAATATTGGTATTCGTGACCATATTATCATACGAAATACTAATACCACCGTGATTAGCCGTCAGCGTAAATGCATTGCCCGAAGGGTCGTAAAACGAAGCAAATGCCATCATGTCTGCGTGCAATTTACCGAGTACGTCACCATAATATTCCCACCAATTATTCACCCGTGTCCACGATGAACCGCCGTTGAAACTACGGAAAGCATCCACCTCACCCGCATACAAACGATTGGCATTATTCAACGAAACATCAATACCAATTTCCCATGCATTAGCAGGTAGCGTGCCTTGCAAATTCCAGGAAGCTCCATTGTTGGTCGATCTGTAAATGTCGCTACGATTGATGAGGGCGTAGAGCGTGAGTGTTGTGCCGGATTTATGTCCGCGTAAATGATTGTCAGACCCCGTAGGAAGATTGTTATTCGTGTTAAGTGTGGTGACCGAAGTGCCTACAACCTGATGTAGCGTATTTGATTTATTGAGAATGTACAATTCGTTAGAATCAAATGGTGACCACATTGAAATTTGATTGGCATCTCCATGTAGGAATGCATGAATTTGGCTGAAAGTCAATCCATTGTCTGTCGAACGGAAAAGCCACATTCGAGCTGCCCACGGGGTAGCATCCCACGTAAGTGCTAAGTAATAAATCGTATTATTGGCATCATTCATTACATACATAGAGCGTGCATCTCCCCACGAATCGTAGAAATTAAATCCGCCCGAAGGTTGCCAACTCAGCCCGTCATCATCTGAGTAGTGAACAACTTTATTGAGGCAAGCTAAGAGTCGTTTACCTCCACTGCCGTTGTCCACGACTTGTATAATTTTTCTATCAAATTGTAAATCTTCGTTTTGTGGTGTCCAGTCATTACCCGTTCTACTGCCTTTCCAGACTGTACCGCCATCGGAAATAAGATAAATCTTATCTGTATCGACATCATAATCAATGGCGCGGATGCTACCTGATTGGTCTTTGCTACCACGCTCAAACCATTCGCCTTGCAAAGCTCCATTGCCAAAAGACTCGATGGGCATGGAGCTTTTGAGTTGTCGGGCGTTGAGTTTGGTGAGGTATTGTTGTTCGCGGGTTTGTTGGTCGATGGCTCGCCAGTCTGTGTCGGGCGCGGCGCGGTGCATCAGCTCGAAATACTGTTCGCGCCGATTGGCATTGCCTTCGTCTTCGCTTTGGTCAGTTCGGACGATAGTGCCATCTGTTGGAGTTCTGTGCTTGGAGGCGTTATCATTGTTTTGGAAAAAATAAATTCCAATACACAAGGCAACACCTACTGCAGCAAAAAGTGTTAGTTGCTTCATAATTTAAAACTTGGTTGGATTATGAGTGGGGAATTTTCAGCGAAATTAACAAAAATACTCTTGAAAAGCTATAATTTTTTCTAATGCGTTTTTTGTGGAAATTTATTTT
>JAHDEO010000238.1 GCA_020628725.1 Saprospiraceae bacterium | reverse complement strand
GTAGACCGTGTTTTATTTTTTGCGTAGCAAAAAATGGGTGCGGTCTACAGACCGCACTACTTTCTTGATTCCAATTTTGTTTTCGAGCAAATGTTTTTTACTAAAAAAAATCAAACACCGTCCGCCGTTTGTCGTTTGCCGTTTGCCGTCTGTCGTTCATACATCTTCATTTTTGCAACTCCCATTCGCTGGAAAAAATGCCCCATCGACACTCGAAGTACGCCCATGCCATACTTCGCACTTCGCCTGAAATTAATCGACGATGCTTCCTCAAAGTACTTGGTCGGACAAGTCACCTCTGCAATATCAAATCCCGCGTAAATAATTTGAGACAGCATTTCATTATCAAAAACGAAATCGTCGTTATTCGCATTGAAATTAATCGTCCGTAACACCTCACCACTAAATGCCCGATAGCCCGTGTGGTATTCCGACAATTTATAATTAATGAGTAAATTCTGCGTGAAAGTCAAAAAACGATTGGCGATATACTTGTAAACAGGCATCCCACCTTTCAGCGCACCTTTCCCCAAAATACGCGAGCCCAGCACCACCGGATATAAGTCATCTCCAATGATATTGACCATCGCAGGAATCAATTTTGGCGTATACTGGTAATCGGGATGCAACATAATTACAATATCGCCTCCCAACTCTAAAGCCTTGTTGTACAATGACTTTTGATTGCCACCATAACCTTTATTTTGCTCATGCTTGATAATATGACGAATACCCAAAGTACGCCCGACTTCTACCGTATTATCCTTGCTTGCATCATCGCACAATATCACCTCATCCACCAAATCCATTGGTATTTCGCGGTAAGTTTGCTCCAAAGTCAAAGCGGCATTATAAGCCGGAAGCACAACAACTACTTTTTTATCTTTGTACATAAATTCCGTACAGGCTGCTTTAGCTGCCTCGTTTTAAGTGAAAAATTTGTGCGAAATTACATAAAAACATAGGCTTTACAACGAAAGATGAGCAGCAATTTGAAAATGCTTGCTATCTGCAATTTTCATCCAAAAAAATACTAATTTTGCCATCCTTTCAATATCCAACTCGCGCTATACTTGAATTTGAACTTGCGCTTGAACTTGAACTTTCAATGAAAATTTTACAACTATGCAAAAAATTCCCTTATCCACTCAAAGACGGTGAATCTGTTGCTGTCACTTATCTCAGTAAGGCATTACACGAGTTGGGTTGCGAATTGGATTTGCTGGCAATGAACACCACCAAGCACTACATCAATCCCGACGACATTCCTACCAATTACGACCATTACGATGAAATCATATTGAGTGATTTAGATAATAGAATCAAAGCGAAAGATGCGCTGTTGAATTTATTTACAAAAGACTCCTATCACGTAGTCCGTTATATTTCAAAAGATTATACAGACAAATTAATGAAATTATTAACTCAAAAAAAATACGACATTGTACAACTTGAAACGCTCTACCTCGCGCCTTACGTACCCGTGATACGTACCCACTCACAGGCGCGTATCGCCATGCGCTCACATAATGTAGAATCCGAAATCTGGCAACGCATCGCACAAAACACCTCGTTTGGATTAAAAAAATGGTACGTCAATCTACTCGCCAATCGTCTCCAAAAATTTGAACTTGACCACCTCAACGCCTACGATATGATGGTTGCCATAACCAATCGCGACCTACAACAATTTCGAAAGATGGGCTGCACCATAGCCGGACATGCTACGCCGATTGGATTGGATATGAGCAAATATAACGCCGTCCTCCCCCCGCCCCCCTCCAAAAGGGGAGATGTGAACGTGAAGCTCTCCCAAAAGGGAAATGTAGATGAAGATAGTTTTTCGCAAAGCGAAAAATCTCCCCCTCCGGAGGGGGCTGGGGGGAGGAACACGCAAACTACCAATCAAAAATCAAAAATCAAAAATCACCAATCCCTCTCCTTTATAGGTTCACTGGATTGGATGCCCAACTTGGAAGGCTTAACGTGGTTTTTGGAAAATGTATGGCAGAAAATTATCGAAAAACACCCTGCTATCACACTACACATCGCCGGAAGAAATACACCTGATGAGTGGTTAAAAAAAGAAATCCCGAACGTCATCATTCACGGCGAAGTGGAAGATGCCCGCGAATTTATTACGGCACACCCGATAATGATTGTACCTTTGCTTTCGGGGAGTGGGATGCGTGTCAAAATCTTGGAAAGTATGGCACTTTCGCGGGTGACGATTACGACGACATTGGGGCTGGAAGGCATTGATGCAGAGCCGGATACAGAGGTTTTAATAGCGGATACGGCGGAGGATTTTGTACGACAAATCAGCTTTTGTATGGAAAATGCGGACGCGCTACCGCAGATAGGCGCACGGGCGCGAGCGTTTATTGAAGCGCATTTTGATAATAAAAAAATAGCAGCACGGCTGCTCGAATTTTATCGTAAAAATAATATTTAACCACTAAGGACACAAAGGACACGAAACCAAATTAACGCAGAAGAAAACGAAGGTTTTAAAAGAAATTTCTTTGTTGTACTTGTGTACTTCTACGTCTGTTTTGTTTCGTGTTCTTAGTGCGCTTAGTGGTTCAAAATAATTGTTTTTATGGTGTATTGCCATGAAAATACTTGTACTGACATCACGATTTCCATATCCCATAGAAAAGGGGGATAAACTGCGGATTTATCGACAAATTCGGGGCTTGTCAGAGCGTCATGATGTGGTGCTGTGTTCGTTGACTGAACAGCGTATTTCGGAAGAAGACTATGCGGAATTAAAGCAGTATTGTAGTGAAATTTATACATTTCGATTGCGGAAAAACCATATCGCGCTCAATCTCACCAAAGGCTTTTTAAATGGTTTGCCCATGCAGGTAGGTTATTTTTATAAGCGCAATTTTCATAGAAGTATTTACGGGATTATCCAAAAAGAAAAACCGGATGCCGTGTATTGTCAACTCGCACGAATGGCGGAATATGCGCGTGATTTGCCCTTGCCGAATGTGATTGATTATATGGATGCTTTCTCTGTAAATGCGAAGCGTTGGTCGGAGAATGCGCCCTTGTATTTGCGCCCGTTTCTAGCGAGAGAGGCGCGGAAAATGATGCGGTATGAAGCGGAGATATTCGATGATTTTGATGCTCATACGATTATCTCGAAACAAGACCGTAATCATTTGAATATCAATCATAAAAATCGTATTCACATCACTCCAAACGGTGTTGATTTTGGTTTTTTTCAACGGAAAAAAGATAAAAAACCGCGTTATGATTTGGTTTTTGTGGGCAATATGGGCTATGCGCCGAATGTGGAGGCAGCGCGTTTTTTGGTACAAGAGATTCTACCCAAATTACAACACGAACTCCCCGCCTTGCGCCTACTCATTGCAGGTGCGCGACCTGCGCCTGAAGTCCTTCGTCTGCAAAGCGAACAGGTGACAGTAACGGGTTGGGTCGATGACATTCGGGATGCGTATAATGATGGGGAAATTTTTGTTGCACCGCTTTTTATGGGAGCGGGTTTGCAAAATAAAATCTTGGAGGCGATGGCGATGGGTGTACCCTGTGTCACGACTTCGATGGTGAATAATGCGATTGGGGCGGAAGCCGACAAAACAATAATGCTAGCCGATACTGCCGATGAATTTGCCGACACAATTATTCGATTGATTAAGGATGAAAAATTGCGACAAAAATTGAGTTATGAAGGATTAGTTTATATTCAGGAGAACTATGATTGGGGAGCATTTGTTAGGAAATTGGAAGGTATTTTGGAAGGAGTGATTAATGGTTAATGGTCAATGATTAATGGTTGATTTTTCACGTAAATAATTTATTTCAATTTATTAAAAATAAAAAATAATTTATACTTAAAAAAAATAACGTCTGCTTTTGTGTGGTTTGTGTTTGTGTGGGAAATTATTTAACTTTAACAAAAATTAAAAATTATGAATGCATTGGAATTAAAAAATGATATTCACAAGTATGTAGTTGAAACGGATGATTTGACAATACTACAACAAGTCAAAGATTTATTTCGGAACTTAACGAGTGAACATGCGGAACTCACTGATTTAGAGGGAAAAATGATGAACATTGGTTTAGAGCAAGCGGATAAAGGCTTACTAACACCAAACAAGGAAGTCAGAGCCAAAATTGATAAATGGATAGCCGAAAAACAAGCATAAAATGTATCAAATTGAATGGACACCATTAGCACAATCTTCTTACCAAGCAATACTTGATTTTGTTTTTGAACAATGGTCAATAGAGATAGTTATTGGATTGGATGATGAAGTAAAAGATATTTTGAATCATCTCGAACGACAGTTTTTCATTGGTTCGCCGATTCATGGAAACAAGCACCTTCGTAAGTGTGTTATTTCCAAGCAAACTTCTTTGATTTATCGAATTATCCCCGAAACCAAGACAATAGAACTTATTACTTTCGTTGATAATCGCTCGAATCATCCCTTTTTCAATCAATATTAGACATTACGAATCAAATATGGAAAATAAATTAAATACAATAGAGGAAGCCATTGCCGACATCAAAGCCGGAAAAGTCATCATCGTAGTGGACGACGAAGACCGCGAAAATGAAGGTGATTTTATCTGTGCGGCAGAGTGCGTGACGCCCGAAATTATCAATTTTATGGCAACGCAGGGGCGCGGCTTGATTTGTACGCCGATTATCGAAGACCGTTGTGATGAATTGCAATTGTATCCGATGGTGAGCGATAATACGGCACTGCATGAGACGGCGTTTACGGTGTCGATTGACCTATTGGGACAAGGTTGCACGACAGGCATCTCGGCGTATGACCGTGCTACGGGAATTCGTGCGATGATTGACCCTGAAACGAAGCCTTCGGACTTTGCGCGTCCCGGTCACATTTTCCCTTTGCGGGCAAAACGCGGGGGCGTATTGCGGCGCACAGGACACACGGAGGCGGCGATTGATTTGGCGAAAATGGCGGGTTTTTATCCGGCAGGGGTCTTGGTGGAGATTTTGAATGAAGATGGTACGATGGCTCGTCTGCCAGACTTGTATAAGATAGCGGATAAATTTGATTTAAAAATTATCGCCATCAAAGATTTGGTCGCGTATCGCATTAAAAATGAGACGCTTATTAAGCGCGATGTTGCCATAAATATGCCTACAAAGCATGGTGATTTTGAATTAATTACTTATCGTCAGTTGACGACAGATGAGGTGCATTTGGCATTGGTAAAAGGGCGTTGGGAGAAAGACGAACCTATCCTTGTCCGCGTACACTCATCGTGCGAGACGGGCGATATTTTGGGGTCATTGCGTTGTGATTGTGGCGACCAATTGCAGAAGGCAATGGAGTTGGTGGAGCAAGAAGGTAAAGGCGTCGTATTGTATATGCGACAAGAGGGACGCGGTATTGGTTTGTTGAATAAATTGAAGGCGTATAAGCTGCAAGAGGAAGGTTTTGATACCGTAGAAGCCAACGAAAAATTAGGCTTCCAGCCCGACCAACGCGACTACGGCGTAGGCGCACAAATTTTACGAGATTTGGGTGTTTCCAAGATAAAATTAATGAGTAATAATCCGAAAAAACGTATCGGACTCATTGGTTATGGTTTGGAAATTGTGGATAATGTACACATCGAAGTCGCGCCGAATAAACACAACGAAGAGTATCTGAAAACGAAGCGAGATAAGATGGGACACGACATCCTTAAAAGTTAATAATTTATGATTCGTAGTTCATAGTGGAATATTATCTCTCACTATGAACTACGAACGCTATTAACTAACCCTCGACTACTTCCCGACTCATCATCTGCTTAATCGTATTCCGACCAAGTTGATACATATGCACCTCATCCGGTCCGTCGGCAAGTCGAATCGTACGTCCATAAATCCAAAATCCCGCAAGCGGCGTATCCTGACAAACGCCCATACCGCCATGCGCCTGAATCGCTCTATCTACGACATTACAAGTCATGGTCGGCACCACAATTTTAATCATCGCCACCAAGTCTTTCGCTTCTTTGATGCCAAAACGGTCAATCTTATCCGCCGCAGAAAGCGTTAGTAAACGCGCCTGTTGAATCTCGCAACGCGACTTCGCAATATCCTGACGAATGCTGCTGTATTGCGCGACTTTTTTACCAAAAGTCTCGCGTTGAGTGACACGAATTGCCATGAGGTCGAGCGCACGTTGCGCTGCACCAATCAAACGCATACAATGGTGGATTCGCCCCGGACCGAGTCGCCCTTGTGCAATCAAAAAACCACTTCCCTCGCCCACCAAAAGATTACTCGCAGGTACGCGCACATCCTTCAATTCCACTTCTGCATGACCTTCCGGCGAATCATACGTACCAAACACACGCAAAGGACGCACCACACGCACACCCGGCGTGTCGGCAGGTACGAGAATCATACTTTGTTGAATATGTCGTTGCGCCGTCGGGTCGGTCTTGCCCATGACGATATAGACTTTCGTTTCGGGATTCATCACACCGGATGACCACCATTTACGTCCATTTAACACGTATTCGTCACCATCGCGTACGATAGAAGTTTGAATATTTGTCGCATCGGAAGAGGCTACGTCCGGTTCAGTCATCAAAAATGCCGAGCGTATCTTGCCTGCCATGAGTGGCGTGAGCCACTTGGCTTGCTGTTCGGGTGTACCGAATTTTGCCAGTACTTCCATATTGCCCGTATCCGGTGCAGAGCAATTAAATACCTGTGAACACCACGGCACTCGTCCCATCAATTCAGCAAGTGGCGCATATTCCAAATTGGTCAAGCCCGGACTCAAATCCCCGTAATCTTCCGGCAAAAACAAATTCCACAAGCCCGCCGCCCGTGCCATTTCCTTCAACTCTTCCATGCGCGGGTAGATTTGCCACATGTTTTTTTCTACAAACTCATCATATTCCTTCTCAATCGGGAAAATGTGTTGTTGCATGAACGCATCAACCTTTGCTTGTAGGGCTTTTGATTTATCTGTGTATTCGAAATTCATGTTGATTGTGTTGTGGTTTTGTGGTGTCGTAGTGTTGTGGTATTTTTCGTGAAATAATTAAGGCGGAGACATTAATTTACTCTCAAAACTTCTAAATATACGCTGCTTCATGCGGTCAGCAATGTCAAGTTTAGGTTTCAAGGGGATGTTTAATTTATGTATTCTGTTCCATGTTCGCAGACATTCCCAAGTGATGACTCTGATTCTCCAATCTTTATGTTCTAAGTTGTTTTGAAAACCTTCTACTACTGCCGGAAAACAATAATCCTGATTCCATAATAGGCTCATTGCCCAGTAAACTAATTTTTCGTTAGATGAGTTAAGTTGCTTTATAAGTATTTGAATAGCAGGATTTTCTTCCTCAAAAAGTCTATCCGGTAATTCCAAACCGGCAGCAAGTAAACGACTTAGACCATTATGTATATCACTTTCGTGAATGATTCTGATAGCTTGTATAATACTTTTTTCAATTAATTTTTTCCAAACAAAAGGTTGCTCGCTTGCAGTTTCCAAAATAATATCCCATATCGAATTTTCAAAATCCTGATGCTCAACAAGACCTACAAACTCATCTTTATGATTTGCTGCAATTTTGAGTAGTTCTCTTGCTTTGGATACCGTTTCTTCTTCAACTAATTTATTAATTTTATTAACATACAATAAATCTCTAATAGTTGGATAAATAATTTGCCCAAAATCATTAAAATTTGACTGCGTTTTAATATCACCTTGCCTGATAGCTGTCTCTAAATCGTCCATGGCACGGAACATATCATCCAATCCTTCATCCTTTTTCAACATATTTATACGAGATTAATTTCTCTAAAAAACACATCAGCACATGAGTACGTCAGCACATCAGCACGCTTCTAACCCGCAATCATATGTCCACCGTCCGCAGTATAGACGCCACCCGTGCAATAAGCCGATGCCTCCGAAGCCAGAAATACCGCCAAGCCCGCCATTTCATCAGGTTGTGCCATACGTCCTGAAGGAAGGTGTGTTTCAACTTGCTTGAGAATCATATCATTTTTCCAGAGTGCGGCACTAAATTTTGTCTGAATCAAACCCGGACAAATCGCATTGGCTCGGATGCCTTGTCCGCCCCATTCTTTTGCCTGATTTTTGGTGAGCATAATCAAAGCTGCCTTACTAACGCTGTATATCCCCAAGCCGAAAGACGGTTTCATACCTTCCACCGAAGCGATATTGATGACAGAGCCACCACCGCGTTTTTCCATGATAGGATGACAAAGATTCCCAAGTAACAGACAGGATTTTACATTAACATTCATAATCTTGTCAAACATCGCGCTATTCGCCTCTACCATAGGTCCGAAAACGGGATTTATCGCGGCATTATTAATCAAAATATCTATACCACCGTATTGATTCACAGTTTCTTGTACCAGATTTTGCAATTGGTCTTCATGCCCTACGTGACAAGCGATTCCAGTAGCTTCCAAGCCATCTTTTTTGAAACTTTCCGCCACTGCATCCACCGCGTCTTGCTTGCGGCTGCTGACGACTACTTTCGCACCATATTCCGCTAATCCTCTTGCGATACTCTCTCCTATACCCTTTGATGCGCCTGTTACGATAGCAACTTTTCCTTCTAAATTAAATTGATTTTTTACTCTATTTGCCATGTTTATTTTTTTCATTTAAATGAAGTCAATGATACGGAAAAATAATGAATGTATATATGAAATGATGAACGATAAACGATAAATGATGAATTTTCGTTTTCGCTACGCGAAAAATACTTCATTAACCATTAATCATTAAAAAATTATTTCTTCATAAATTTCTCCGCCAACATAATTTCTCCACTCATCAATTGAACGAAATAAAAACCTGATTGTAAATTATTTACATTCAATAGAATTTCATTAACATCATCAAAATTACGAGTATATTGTTGTACAATTTTTCCCGTAATATCCACTAATTGAATGTGAATATCTTGGTTTGTTTCCAATGAATAATATAAGGTCGTTTGGTCGTTCACTAAGTTGGGAACTATACGCATTTGTGCATTATCTATCAATTTAAAATGCGTATTATTTGGTTGAGAAATTAATGGAGAAAGACCGTCCGACAAACAAAAACCATTGGTTTCGGAACTACCAAACCTGCCGCCGCCTGTTGCCATGACTGTACCATTGGGGTCGGTCAAAGTATAGTTGCCACAGCTACTTGCCACACGCGGAATGCCATTGAATACCCCACCAAGTCCAATCGTAGCTATATTGATACCCGTCAAAACGGTGGTGGTACGACGCGGACACATACCGTCATTCGCCGAATCATTGACCACCAAATCATAACAGCCATCGGGCAAACAAATCGATTCAATGAGTGTAGAACCGTCGGGTTCACTTGCATAGGTGCCGCCGGAAGCGACGATATTTCCATTAGCGTCCAGTATTTCCCAACTGGTTTGTTGTGGTTCGGCATCAAAGTTGAGCGTCAAATCCAATGTAGCACATGCAGGCGTACAGCTTGCAATACTGACAGCGACTGGGTTATTGTATTGAGTGTTATAATTTGCGGCGGTATTCGAGGGTGCATTGGCTGCATCTGAGTAAATGATGCGTTGTGATTGCATGTGTCTGTACCATGAACTGCCTTCGCATCCCGGTCCAAGAGGGTCGGTACACACACTGCCATTAGAAAAAAGCACACCGACACCGCTTGTTCCCCAAGCCTGCCCGTCTCCCGTACAATCACTTGCGGGATTGGCTGTGTTATCATCATAATAAGAGGTAAAAACAGCATCACCGGGCGATACCAAATCAGTAATTTTTCGGTGCAAAATGGAAATAGTACCCGGTGTTCCGGTTATTTGTTCCCATTGAATTTCGCCTAATGTAAGCGCATCTTGTGCGCCGTTTATCGTCTTGGCGGTATTGAAGTCATTGGTGTAAACCATGCCGTTAGCATTGCTGTTGTAATCAAACACATCGAAAATACTCACAATGTTATGCACCCGTAAATCCGTAAAAATATCATGGCGACCTTCGTAAAAAATATGGGTACGCTGGGTCAAAGGACCGCTATTTGCCCCCATGTAAGAACGAATGGCGCGGATAGGTCCTGATTTTACGGTGATGTAAGCATTTTCTCCGGCTGAAAAGGTATCTTCATGTCTGCCACAATTCCCATCTACGAAGAAATTTTTGTATCGGTCAAGCACATCTGCATTATTTCCCATAGCTATGCGATATTCATCGCTGACCCATTCGGCGGAAAAGTGCCAAGAATATTTAGCGGTAGAAATAGTCGTATTTTCATTATTTGTACCGGAAATATTTATCGGAAAACCGGAAGTGGATAGTACATTTGAGGAGTAAGTAATGTAACTGACACCCGCATCTTGCTGAAGACTGCCATCTTGCTCATACAGATAAACATAACCTAAACCGCCAAGCGGGTCGCTTACCATTACTTCCCGACAAGTACCCATGACTGCCCCAGAGGGAGTAGAACCGTCGCTTTGTCCGCCTGCATCTTTCATCATAAATACCAACTCATCATCTGTGTCAAAAGTAGCGTCTGTATCGTTGCCGATGTAGGTATTCGGGTCACAATAATAAAGCAGCCTTGGATTGGAAGGATCCGGCGGAGAAAATTGTCCGGCAAGCGGTCCGTAAGGGATGACAATGTCGTCCAACACCCGTTCATCCACCTGAATGGGAATCTGCACCCAAGCCCCTCCAACGAATTGAAAACCAACAATATCACTTGGATTCAAGCCGAGATAAGCCGTCAATTGTGCGCCTGTCATTACGACGGGGTCGTTGGGGCGATTCAGGGTGCTTTGGGCTGATAGTATTTGAGTACATACTGTTAGCAATAAAAGTAGAGTGATTTTTTTCATGTTTATTTTATTGATAAAAAACGTAGCACGGTGCTTCCAGCCCGTGCCTCGCGTATATAGAGCCAAGTTAACGCAAGGCACGGGCTG
>JAHDEO010000237.1 GCA_020628725.1 Saprospiraceae bacterium | reverse complement strand
CAGATTGTATTTTAATTAAAATCGTCGTTTGATGTCTGAGGAGGTTAAAGTTTGTCCTGTTGAGGTATTTTGCACGTCAACCAAAGGAGGGAAATATCTACGAGGTGGGTCAACTAGCATGAAGTCATTTCTATAACCTTCATCTAAAACCATTTCTACATTCACTTCTATTTCTGTCCCCTCTTTAACATTGACACCCGTAATTCGTTGATTTTTGAATCCGACATCAACAGCCTCTATATCATAAGTGTCACTTTTTATATTTGTGAAAGTATAGTTACCGTCCAAGTTTGTGATTGTGCCTACTTTTTGAATTCCGTCTTTTAATAAAATAACATTGGTAAAGGGCAGACCTTCACCTGTTTCTTTATCTGTTATTTGTCCGCTAATACTTTGTGCATGAATTATTTGTGCGAAAAACAACAATGAAATTAAAACAAAAAACAGTCTCATAATTTTGTGAAAATTTTGGTAAAAAATCTATTTACAAGATGCACAAACAAACGTTTTTGGCGCACCAACCAACCACAACACCACGAAACAACAACACTACAACACCAATTTCACTGACACCCAATCACAAAAAAGAAATCCCCATCCACAGCACAATCACTACCACACAGGGGCAACGTAATAAACTGAAAACGCAATCGCGCAGGCTGCACACCATCCGGTAAAACATCCGCTAAAAATAATTCGGGAATTATCTGGAAGGAGAACAAACCATCGCCTTCATTGGTCATTTGCAGGTCGGGATTATTACCGATTTGACTAAGTGGAGTGACATTATAGGTCTGTCCATTATCGCCAATGACACGGAAATAAATCCAAGCATCTGTAAGGTTTTGCATCGTGGGTTTGGATTCAATTTTATTATTGTAAAACAAGGTAAATACATCGTCTAATTGCGTGTAGAGCGAATCTGCATTGACCACGTCGGGAAAGCTATACACCTTGCGCTCGGCTGCAAAAGGTGAAGGTACAGGCACATGGATATCCGTCGTTTTGGGTTCAGCACCGCCGATATTGCAGTCGCCGCCAATGCCGCCGTCTTGCTGTTTTGCCAAAAAGCAAATGCCTTTATCATAGACTTCTTCCGCCTCTACACCATAAAATTCCGTTGGAATCATACCGATACGCCAAATATTGCCATCCACCTGTTCCATACGAGCAGCTTCGTCGGATTCATTCCATGTGCCCACCTTATCGTCCGGCTGTGCAGGCGACCACGTCCATATGTAAAGCGGCAACATATTACCCACCAAAATATCGCAATTCGGGTCTTGCGATACATCAATGTAGAGGTACACCGAATCCTCCACGTCGGGCATGGGTGGGTCTATCCATGCGAGTGTGCCGTTGCCCGGTTCGGCGGTGGAGCATAGGTCACCTTGCGCAAAGGTGAATTGGAAAGTGATTAGTAGTGAGAGTATTATGAGTAAAATATTTTTCATGTTGTACCTGATTTAAATTCCGTCAAGCGAAGCGTCCGTCCGTCGTCAAACGAAGTGTTCGTCCACCGTTTCATTGCCTCAAAAAATTATAACGATAACCAACCGCACCGATTTTCCCATCTTCCAACTGCTTACACCCGTCAATCGGGCGCACGTATTTAATGATAAGGTTATCCTCCCCCGATTCGCGGCGGACCGGAGCTTGGAGGTTGAGTTCGATTTGTGTGCCGCCGTTTTCGAGCGTTATTTTTGCAGGAAAATCATTATTATCAAAAAACCAACTACCGCTTGCCGGGAAAAAATTACGCATCGTACCCGCCTCTAATGTGTACGAAAAATCTGCTGAGTTGAAAGTGATAACTGCCGCTTCTGTGCCACCCATCAGCGTCGTCACATCAAGGGCTTCATCATCGCCTTTGTTGAGTTCATCAGTTTGTTCGATGCTGACGAGTTTCCATGTGTCGTTGATGCCTTCAACTTGGCTGAATGGCGTACCAATCGGTGGGCTTTCGTCTTTGCATTGAAAGCAGAGAACAGCGAAAAGTAGTAGATATATTTTTCTCATGGCAAATTCAATTATTTCCCAATTTTAATAATTTTCTCAGAAAATACATCATTTTTTGTCCTAATAAATAGATGCTATGTGCTGTTTAAAAGAGAAAAAATATTGTTGTTTGATGCCGATGTAGAGGATATTTTTAGGATAAATTAAAAAAAGGGTGACCCAAACGAATTTGAATTCACCCTAATTATACTGGAAAAGTATTAATATTTAGTTGTGCGTCGCACTCAACTTTTTCCAATTCTTGTTGGCAACACGAACTAACTTCTTATGGTCTTTTTCATTGATCCACAATTCTTTAGCATCCAATTCTAAATTATTTAAGTATAAAAAGTACTTTCCGTCTTTGCTGATAAATTTATTGGGGTCAACTCTGAATTTTGCGCCCGCATACACTCCGAAGGCACAGAAACCGCCATATTGAGGTAAGTATTTCTCAGGATTTTTGTCGAAGGCAGCCTTCTGCTCGGCGGATGTAAAGTAGTAGGTTATTTTCTCATATTCCGATTTGAATTCTTTGACTCCTTTTTGAGCCAAACCCAAGTCGGCATAAGAAACCGGGCTGTATCCTTGCAAAGCGATATTGCTGTTGTCGATATTATTGGCTTTGTTGTCTTGGGCAAAAAGGCTGACTGAGGTGAATGCGAAAAAAGCGATGAAAATTGTTATTTGTTTCATGATATAAAATTTATGTAGTTTGAAAATATTTAGTTTAATTTTGTTTTTATGCAGTAGCAACTTCGGGTTTGTGCATACTGACTACCAAGAGTACGGCAGCACCATTAATCCAATAAAAAAGAGCGTCCAATCCTTCAAAGGAGAAAATAAATGGAGCAAGAACGAATACAACTCCAACTAAAAAATCTACAATCAAATGAAGTCGGTAGGAAACCACACGGATTAGTCCTGTTTGGTGGTCGGTCAATATGGTTAAAATAAGGGCTGCAACTCCCGTAGCCACGGACAATTGAAAAGCAAGGGGATTCGAGGTGCCAAGTCCCAACAAAAAAGGAAGACCTATGAGGGCAAGCGCAACCGGATAATCTAAATAAGCATGTATCTGTTTCGTTATAAATTTCATGATATTATGTTTTGATTTAAAAATTAATTACAATGCAAAGATGCAGCAATACGCAGGCGGTTTACGTACAAAAAATTCCCTTTGAATTGTACTTTTTATTTTTTTTGCAGCAATGGCGAGAACGAATGCACGTATAAGTGCAAGCGGAAATTCAATAGATGACTTGCTTTCAGCGAGTTAGAGAGTATAAGCGTCTCAGAGAAGAGAGTATGAAGACTGGACTCCGTTTCAGTTTTCAGATATAATTTGTCGATATTCTATAGGAGATGAAGCAGTATGATGTTTGAAAAAAGCAGAGAAATGATTGGCTTCTTCAAAGCCTAGTTCGTAAGCAATTTCTTTGATGTTAATATCGGTTTGAAGGAGAAATTTGGCAGTATTAATGATTTCTTGGCGAATCAATTGCCCCAAAGTAATATTGAGTTTATCCTTTACTTTTTTGGATAAAGTCTTGACGGACAGGTTCATTTTGTTGGCATAAAAATCAATTGCTCGTTGTTCTTTATGGTGTGTTTCAAGCAATTCATACAATTCAGGTAAAAAGGTATCGCGGCTTTCAAAGTCGATGGCTCCTCTAAATTTGTTGGGGCTTTGCCCTGCCATTTTACTAAAAGCCCGATTGAAATACGCGGGGTCTTTGAATCCATACTCGTAGGCGATTTCTTTGATGCTTTTATCGGTAAATGCAATGTCTTTTTTGCTTTCCAAAAATCTTTTTTGCCCCAACATGGATTTCACAGAAATCCCCACCTTACTCCTAAATAAAGCTTGGGAGTCATAACCTCGCACACCGATGATTTTAGAGATTTTTTCATTCGACAAATGGTTTTTGTATTGTTTGTCGATAATATCCTTGATGTCGAAAATCACATGGTATTCCTCCTGATTGGCATGAAATGGATTTTGCCAATACCATTGCTTTGAGGAGATGTCTATAATGTCGCTGGTTTGGTTGGAGAATATGGTGCTGTTGAGATAGTTTTGACAGGTTTCACATTGATTAAAATCGATATAACCCAATGACACCAAATGCTTAAAAAGCACTCTTACATCCTTATTACGGAATATTTTCTCATCTTTAAATTCAATTTTCCTAACCGAAAAATCCTCCGATAAAAATTTGATGTATTGTCCTTTTTCCAGAAAAATCAACTTGTCCTGCCAGTCATGATAGCTTTTAAAATCCACCTCAATACCGCCCTTTCCTTCCAAAAGATGGAACATTGTATGTCTCTCAACAAAGTATGTTTTATTTAATTCCGGTTGAAATTTACGTATCATTTGATAGTTTTCTTTTTGCAGTAAAGTGAGTCGTCGGACGAGAAATTTGTCAGACAATACCTACGTATTTCTCCACATCAAATACCTCGAACCAACTCTCTGTAGGCTTATACAAAGGATGTCGCGGATGTCCTTTTTGGGTCAATTTCTGCACTCGCACCCATGCGAGTGATTCGCGGTTTATTTTGGTGTAAATGTTTGACAAACAAGGTTTAAAAAACTTTCTTATCTCAATCAAATCGCCCCACGCCGCCCAAATTGTATCAATATTCATCTCTTCAAATAAGTCATAAATTATCGCTTCATTTTCAATAATGGCTTGTGTATTTTTTCTCTTGTGAATGTCGTCGGGAAGTGTTGCGCGTTGTGGATAAATATTCAACATCAACCATCCATCGAAACCATTAAATTCGGCAATACGCTCCACCGACTGCGTAGTACCATCCAATTTCGCAGGACACGCTATACTCGGATTGATGCCGAAACAAGCGAGTGTGCGCTTCCCTTTTTTGCCGAGTGCGTAACGGTATTTATTGTTATGACTTGTTTGGTATATCATAATCGTAGCGTGACCCGTAGCACGGTGCTTCCAGCCCGTACCGCATTAGGAACGCGAAATATACGCGAGACACGGGCTGGAAGCACCGTGCTACGGGGCATTAATTACAACCGCCTGAGGGATTCAATTCAATATCAGGATTTCCCTTAATCTCTCCATCCGGAATTTGACAAACCATACCGGGGCAATCCCAGTCCGCTCCTCTGATTTTCAGATTAGGGCTATCGTGTACGGCTTGGCGTTTGAGTTCGTGGAGGCGGTTGCCTTCGCCGATGAGTTCGATGCGGCGGTCTGCTCTGGCAAATTGGATAATCGCCTGTGCATCCGAACCACTTGCCACCAAAGGCACACCCGCACGGGCGCGAAGGTCGTTGAGGTCTTGGATGGCTTGGTCGAGATTGGTGTTGAGTTCGGCGGCAGATTCGGCGCGAATGAGTTTGAGTTCCGTCAGGTGAATCAGTGGGACTTGCATCCAACTTTGATTGTCGGTTACGAATTTTTTGAAGGCAATCGCACCCGTTGAGGTCTGCTCAAACCATTGGGAGCGGGCGTCATTCGGCGCAGCCGTGGCAGATAAAAATGCGGCTTCAGACATATACAAAGTCGCTACGCCGGTGGCATTGAGACGATAATCATTGGCAAGACGGTTGGCGGCGTTATCATTGTCGTTGGTGCTGATGAGTTGGAAAATCGCCTCGCTCGTACCCGCCTGTGAGAATCGCGCCATGATGTCGGTGTCGAGCGTGGCGGTGCTGTTTTCGATGACATCATTCGCAAGGTCGTAAGCAGCTTGAAAGTCGTTCATTTGGAAGCGGACTTTAGCGAGCAGACCCTTCGCCGCTAATGAAGTTGCGTAATTATTATTTTCCAAGGGCAAATCAGCCGCCGCATCTGTGAGGTCGTTAATCACTTGATTATAAACGGCTTCTACGCTACTGCGCGGTTCTATACTTTGGTCAAAATCATTATTAATCGGAATGCCGGGATGCGAATTGTCGGATGTATATCCGTAAGGCTGCGCGAAGTGGCGCACCAATTCAAAGTGGGTCAAGCCGCGTAAAAATTTGCTTTCGGCAGTCATCCGAACCTTATCAGCTTCCGTGAGTCCGGGTACGACATCAAGATTTTCAATAAGAAAATTGCCTCTCGCGTGTACCTTGCCCGCATCGTGCATGAGGTCGCGCGTGGTGGCGAGGAATATGTCTGTCGTGCGGGTGTAGTGGGCGCGGTAATCGCCGTTGGTGAGTAGTTCGCCGTCGATATTATCCGCCATCAATTCGGAGACAATCCAATTATTGCCGCCTGTAAAACCATCATTGGTAAGTGCGGCATACGCCGAATTGAGCAATTGCTGTGCCGACTCCGGCGAGTCGAGAAATTGCTCGAAACTGACTAAATCGTCGGGTTCTATGGCTAGGAAGTCTTCGCTGCAACTTGTGTGGAGGAGTAGGAAAGCGAGTAGCGCGAATGTGTATTTTTTTATGTGTAAAAAACGCATAATTTGTGTTTTATCTTCAAATATCAACGTATATGTTATGTAGAATAAATTTACAGAACTTTCCTATCTTTACCAAAGCATGTCAAAAGAAAAACAAGAAGGGAATAAATACGATAAAATCTTCAAGGAGAATATTGAGGAAGTCGTCCTGCCATTAGTTGGGAAGTATTTAGGCTTGGACATTATCAAGACCGAAAAATTGGAAGCTAAACTACAAACCACGATTGAAAGGGAAACGGATTTGCTGCGTATCATCACCACAAAAGATGGTAAACGGCGCATTTTACACTTGGAATTTCAGAGTGAAAATGAGAAAGATATGATTTATCGGGTGAAGGAATACGATGGTATTGTACAGCGCAAATATCAACTTCCGATGCTTCATTTTATAGTATTTCTGGCGCAGGGGCGTATGACGATGCGTACACAACTGAAAGAAGATGAGGTTTTCAGCGAATTTAAAGTACTCAATATAAGCGAATTGCGTTTTGATAAAATGATTGAATCACAAATTCCCGAAGAAATCGTGCTGGCGATTCTCAGTGATTTTCGGGGTGAACAGTCGGAGGACATTATACGTTCCATTATTTTGAAACTCATAGCGTCAAGCAAAAGCAAGGCAGATTTGAGAAAATTTATTCAGCAGTTGCATGTCCTTGCCAAATTGCGTAAATTGGATAAAGAAACCATTAAAGTATCTGATAGTATGCCAATAACAATTGATTTAACAGACCACGCACTTTATATAAAAGGTGCGGAAGAATCTGCAATAAAGACAAAACGTGCAGCCATCATTAAGATGCTCAAAAGAGATATGCCCATAAAAGATATTGCTGATATTCAAGATGTCACCATTGATTATGTTATTCAAATAAAAAATGAACTTCACGAAAAAGAAGTAAAACGTAATGCAATCATCAATCAACTTAAAGAGGGCGTGTCAGTAGAAGATATTGCTGAAAGTCAAGACATTACCATTGATGAGGTCATTGCTATTAAAAATGAATTAGACCAAAAAGAAGATTAACCCCAATTCGAACTTGTACTTGAATTTACCGAAACCGCACATTCACCCCAACATTCAAAGTCCGTTCCTGTGGCGGCGTCAGATACGACACACCCGTACCACCTGCATTACGCTCCTGCGGACGATTCCTGTCTCGCGATACTTCGGGGTCCCAACCCGGATATTTTGTAAAAGTCAACACATTCGTCGCATTAAAATATACACGAATATTATCAAAAGGAGATTTCGCATTGGCTACATCGTAGTTGTAGCCGAGCGTGAGGTTTTTCAGTCGGGCGTAGGAGCCGTCGTAGAGCCAGAGCGAGGAATTATTTTGCCAAAAATTATCATTGCCACCCCAATTGAGCATCGTCATGGTGAGTTGTGGGAAGGTCACATCGGTATCGCCGGGTTGTCGCCAACGGTCAAATACTTCCGTCCGCATATTCCAGTCGGTGACGACTCCGAGTTGGCGTTTAGCGGCATCGTCGTAGATATTGCTGCCAAGCGAAAATGTCCATAAAAAGCTGAAATCAAAATCTTTATATTTGAAGGTATTCGTAATGCCCCCCAAGACGTCGGGGATAATATCGCCCACAACTTGCCGATTCGTCGCTACGTCATACGTAAAGGTCTCGGTGCCATCCGGCAAGAGGTAAACGGGGCGTCCGCTGGCGGGGTCAATGTGCGAAAAGGGTACAATAAAATTCGAGCCGACCGGATAACCCGCAATCACCCGCGTATCGCCAAAACCACCGTCGAGCGCATCGGGTGCGGCACTCGCTACGTCGATGACTTTGTTGTCGTTTTGCGCGATATTGAGGTCGGTTGTCCATTGGAGTTTTCCGGTGAGGTTGCGGGTAGTGAGTTCGAGTTCGACACCTTTGTTGACGATTTCGGCGGCATTTTCCCAAAATTCGAGGTTGTCAATTCCGAAGGAGGCTTGCAGCGAATTTCGGATAATCGCATCTGCCGTGCGTGCGTGGTAGTAGGTGAGGCTTGCCGTCACGCGGTCATCCCACAAACCAATTTCTGCACCCACGTCAAAACTACTCGTCTTTTCCCACTTCAAAAACGGATTTTCCAGCTTAGTCACAAAGCGGATTTCTTCGCCGTTGTAGTAGTCGTTGACGTTGAGTTGTTCGGGCGTGAGGCGTTGGGCGAACTGCTCGTTCCATGCGATGTCGGCATTGCCGGTGAGTCCCCATCCGGCTTTTATTTTGAGGAAATTGATGACCGGATGCTCCTTCAAAAAGGGTTCTTCGGTGAGAATATAGCCCACACCCACAGATGGGAAATCGCCCCTTCTGCGCTTAGGTCCGAATTTAGATGACCAATCGCTGCGATAGACGAGTTGGAATAAGTATTTGTTTGAAAATGAATAATTTACGCGAGTAAATAAACTAAAAAATTTCTCTTTATTATCTTGAGAAAAATCATTATTGAGCGTATCTGCGTTTTCTCCCATTGTAATATTTCGGAACAAATGGTCGGAAACATCTTCCATTTTAATGTAGGTTCTGTTCGTCTCGGAATCCTGATATTCTTGTCCTGCGAGTAGTTTTAATTGGTGTTTTTTATTGGGTAATTTGACATCATAAGTCGCGGTGTTGTAGAGTGACCAATTATTAATTTTCTTCAAATCTTCATCTGCGATATTGAATTTATCTGTCCAGATCGCATCTTCAAACAGATAATCACCCAAATTCATATAATCATAATTTCCCGTAAAATTGAGCGACAAACGTTTCACCGGATTCAGGCGCAAACCTAGGCTATTGATACTGCGTAATTCGCGGGTCATTAGGTCGGTGAGTTCGCGTTCTGCAATGGGATTTCCATAAATATTAAAATAATTTCCCTCATTATCATAAATCGGATAAATGGGTAATGCCGAAGACTGCGCCAAACCAAATCCACCCGCCCACGCCTGACGCACGCGATTATTAATGCCTTGCGATAGCGAAGTCGAAAGCGAGACGGACGCCCAATCGGTCAAATTATAATCCAGATTCGCTCTTGCACTTGCACGTCTAAAACGATTATCCACGACATAACTTCCTGCATCCGAATAACTTAGTCCGACGTAAGAGGAGAGTTTTTCATTGCCTTGTTTCATCGAAAGATTGTGTTCGTGCTTGATGCCTGTTTGGATGACTTCGCCGAGCCAATCGGTGTCGATGCCTTCGATTTCATCATAACCAAAACCATTTTCGGTAAGGACGCCGGGGAGTGGAGCGCGTCCGGTATTGCCGTCGTTGTTCCATGCTTCTTGTCGGACTTGCAGCCATTCTTCGGCGTTCATCAAGCCGAGGATTTTGGTGGGATTGGAGGTACCGATGCGTGTGGTGTATTCAAAAACGGGTTTGGAGGTGCCGCCTCTTTTTGTGGTAATCAGCACCACGCCATTCGCGCCGCGAGAACCATAAATGGAAGCCGCCGCCGCATCTTTTAGAATTTCAATAGACTGAATATCGTTGGGATTGATGGAGGAAAGTGGGTTGTTATTTTGTGCATTTTCGCTGCCCAAGAGGAAATTATCTTGCGTAATCGGAATACCGTCCACCACAAAAAGCGGCTCGCCGCCGGAGCTAATGGACTTCACGCCACGTATGCGTACAACCGAGCCTGCGCCTGCGATGCCGCTACTCTGCGTAATCTGCACACCGGAGGCTTTGCCTTGCAATACGTTTTCAAAACTACCGCCGACGACATCCAATAATTCTTCCGAATCAATCTGCGCGACTGTGCCTATCAATTCGCGTTTGCGTTGTGTGCCATAACCGACTACGACGACTTCGCCGAGTAGTTCCGCATCCTCACGGAGGGAAAAATCCAACACGACATTTTTATTGGCGACAGTGACGGTTTTAAGTAATGGCTCACTACCCAAAAAATCCACTTGTACGGTGTATGTGCCGGATGATACGTTGAGTAGATACTTGCCCATTATATCCGTAATCACCCCTTTTTCGGTATCTTGAATCCTGACGGTGGCACCAATTAAGGCTTCACCATCTTCGTCGGTGACGGTGCCGGAGATGGTGTATTGTGCCATTAGGCTGGATGTGGCAAATAAAATTAGCGCGGTGAGTATGGCGGTGAATTTTCTCATAATATTTACAAGCATTACAGTTGCAAGGCATTTTCAAAATGCCTTGCATCCGCTTTCGTGTTATTTTTACACTATGTAAATATATGGAAAATTTGGAATTTTAATAATGAAGTTGAACAATGAAGGTAGTAAGGAGTTATTAAAGCTATTTTTTGTCACACTGTAAATAATGGTAAAGTCGTTTGTAATACAAATACATCATTCTCAGTACAAAAAATCATTGAATTTAAAAATATCATAATATCTACATTTTGTAGTATAATAATTTTAAAACAGAGGGAATTCACCCTGTTTTGTGTAAATTTAAATGTCACTAAAAGTGAATTTTTAGGAAGCAATGGTAGTTTTGAAAGGGTAAATTCCCAGTCCATTCACTACTCACACAATTAGTTGACAATCAAGTCACAGAAACTGTTCTCCGTAATCCA
>JAHDEO010000236.1 GCA_020628725.1 Saprospiraceae bacterium | reverse complement strand
GTATCCGTTTTCATCCATTCAATCCGTTGAATCTGTGTCCTATCTGCACTACATATATTTTTTATTTAAAGTTAACATTGTCAAGTTAGTAATTAAATTAAAAACTTTTTTAATACGAAGGCGAAAGGGAAATGTTTCAAAAAAAATGCAAAACATTAAGAGTGTTTTTAATTAATATCGTCTTGAATATGATTTGGATGTGTGTTTAATCGACTTGTTTGTAAAGTTCAATGTAAGATGTGGAAAAGGTTTACTCCCTGTTATTCGTTTGATTTTGTATTTTTACAAAAAATATATTTTTCATAAAATCAAAAATCATATCATGCCGGCAGTCAGTACATCAGTCATGATAGGTGCGATAGTCACCTATCTCGGAAACAAACTCGCTAAAAACGAATCCGTCAACGAATTTTTCGATGATTTTTCAACAGCAACGGTCAATTGGATAAAACCGCTTTTTATCGAAGAGGACGATACACCAACCCGTTCATTGGAGAAGTTCAGCACCAATCCGAATAGCGAATCAAAACAAACGCTACTAAAAGCCACCCTTGAATCGGAATTGGAAGATAACCCCGATGCCGAACAGTATATTCGGGAAATCTTTGAGAAAATTAGCCAGTCGGAGGAAGGGGCGAAGATTATCAATACGCTAAATGTTACAGGCGACAACAACATTACCATGCAAGGCAATGAAGGCAGTAGTATCACTATCAATAAGTAAAGCTGTCACCCCGCACCACGATGCGGGGTCTGTTGAGTCTTGGCACGATTTCAAACAGTCGCTTCCATTTAAAATGGTGCTAAAATGCAACAGATACCGCGTCGGGGCGCGGTATGACAGTGTTTATTTTGAGTGTTTTAACCAAGTCAAAAAATGACCGAACAAATCAAGGGTAATAATAACATCGTTGTAAAAGATAATACTGACAGCGATATTACAATACAGAATTTCTACAAAAGCCTTGAATACAAGGAACTTACGGAGCGTATTGAAGAAATGCGTGACTTGATGCAAAGCACAACGGATGAAGTTAAACGACTCAAATACAGTCAAAAACTCAATGGGCTCGAAAATCAACTCGAAGGCTTCAAGCGTGATATTATCCAACTTGCCGAAACATTCCAAAAAATTAACATTGATACAGAAAGATTACGACTCGCAAAGCAGCATTTTGATAATGGCGAATACAAAGCAGCTCGCGCTGTCTTGAACGCTGAACAGATGACGGGTGAGTTGGATGCGTTATTAGCAGAAAAGGAACGATTGAGTGAAAAAACGAGTAAAAATACAGCGTATTTAAAGGATAAGGCTAATGAATTTCTCATCCTTGCAAAGCTGACAGCTACGGATTATGATTTAGGAGAAGAACGTTTTACATTAGCAAGGGAATACTTTGAAAAGTCACTGAAGGCAGATAGGAATATTGATGTTCTTCACAATTATGCTGATTTTTTGAGATTTCATAATGAGCTTAATGACTCGGAGAGATTATATGATGAAACAATAAATAAAAGTGAATTTTTAGCAAAAGAAAGCCCGAAGTATCAAGAATATACTATTGACTTATTGAATGATGTTGCTGGGGTGTACAGACTACTTGGAAAGACTGAATTGGCGATTCATTCTATGGAAAAGGTGGTAACGTATCGTAGGCAAAATGGTAAGTTTTCCAGTAAGACGGCTAATGCGCTCAGTAATTTGGGAATTTTATATGAAGAAAAAAATAAACTTAAAAAGTCAGAGGAAAGTTATTTAGAGGCTCTTGAAATTGTTAAAAGATTAGCTTCTTCCGACCCCAAATATTCTTATGATGTGAGCAAAGTATTGAATAATTTAGGTATCGTATATCAGAAAAAAGGGAATATAGAAAAAGAGGAAGATGCTTATACAGAAGCTCTGGACATTTTAATGGATGTTTATGAAACTGATTTGGAGAAATACCTACCACTGTTAGCGGATATGCTGGATAATAAGGCAGGATTGCTTCGTCGTAAAGGAGAATACGTAAACGCGGAAAACGCCTTTGAAAAGTCTTTAAACATAAGAGAATTTTTAGTTTCAATCAACCCTAAAGCATACCTGCCTTCGTTAATTCAAACCCAAACTAATATGTTTACTTTCTATTATTTTGATAAACCTTCAGGGCAGAAGTCAGTGTCCTTAGCTAATAAAGTTATAGAGACATCCTTAAAATTCAAAAATATACCATATGGAGAAGAATGTTCTGAATTAGCAAAAAAAATCCTCAAAAAATGGAGTATTGAAGGTTGCTATCTCGAAAAATATAGAAATTAGAAGCTACGCGGAATCTGATGCCATTTACGACGATATGTAACGAGAGAATTTCAAGAATAATAAGAAGCAAATATGAGGGGAAGGAATTCACTTGCAAAGAGAGGTGAATTCCGAACCCCTTTCATTATCTTTAAAGTTGTGTAACTTTGTGGCACAAAGATACAACTTTAAATGATATGCAGCAAGTCACTTACAGCTATCCGATTACATTAATTCAAAAACTTTTTGTTGAAAAGGTACTTGAATGTCTTTACATCAGGACTTTAGATAGCTATCGTTTGCGGCTTCATAATCCAAAAACTGCAATTGAGGAGTTGGTACAAGTAACCCTTCAGGTAAAACAAAATATTCTGCAACGTCAGGAGTATGTTACGGAGATTTGCAAAGAGGTACTTGCTTTATTGAGAGATGAAAATGACGGGCTGGTTTTTGCTTCTATTGACAGAGATTATTATGTAAAGTTAATTTCGCAAGGAAAGAAAAAGGAAAACTTCAATGTCATCATTCAGGCAAGTCGATTGGTCATCAAAGATAATGCGAACTATCAACAACATTTGATTGATGAAATTGAACGGCAAATTGATAATTATGTTGAGGGTAATGAAATTGAAACTCCCCATAAATTGTTATCACTTATTGAGTATTCTCTGATAGAATTAGTCAATAAAGGTTTCACAAAATAATATCTCTACAATTTTCTGCGAACTATTTTGGTGCATGCCGGAGATGCTGAATTGTCATTTAGCGAGAGATTTCAAGGATACAAAAACCTTTTTAATAGAACAAAAAGCAATTATACCGTCATATTTAAAATATTAAGCGACGAATTTCAATTTAGAGAATTACATCAAATTGACAGCAATTATATTCAAGTAAACAGACGATTCAGGTCTATTCATTTACCCATAGTATCCGAAAGAGTTGCAAGATTTTTAGAGGAAAATAAACAAGAAAAATTAGTCGCTTACAAAATTGAAGCACCGGACCACTACAAAGCAATTGAGCTGTGTAGAGCAAAACTATCGCGGGATTTAGACCTCTATCATTTAGGATTTAGTGGTATAAAAAATTCGATAGACAAACAAGCTGCGGTCATATCTGAGTTAGCCCCTGAAAGAGCCTCTACCGCACCAAGTAATTATCAGTTAGAAGGTTACACACGCGGCAATCAGCAAATATTCACTTCATTATTGGCAAAAGTAAATTCGCTTCAACATAACAATGTTCCAAAAGAAACGACAGACAAACTCTTGTCCGGCTTTAGGTATTTAAGAATGGGTTCAGAATCCGGCGAACTGGAAACAAAGATGCTTAATTTTTGGATAGGACTTGAGTTCATTTTTACATCATTTTTGAGCGACCAAAAAACAATTGACAGAATCAGAACATTCTTCCCGCTATGTCACGCCTTAATATACGTCAGAAGAAATCTGCATGACTTTCATAAAGCCTTGTCGAGATTAGGTGTCAGTAGCCATATTCCGAATTATTCAGACGACCTTGAATATTTATGCAACTTTAATGTGTATGATATTGTTATGGATAAATCTCCAAGTATTTTATTGAAAATCAGGGCAAAACAATTTCAGGAATGGTTTGCAAATCCGGGTAGTATTGACCGTAGGCTTAAAGAACATATTGATACACTCCGTTGGAATATTTCCAGACTCTACAGATTGAGAAATGAAATCGTACATAATGCCGCCGTAAAATCAAATATCAGCCCGAATGTCTCTCATTTAAAATATTACCTGACTTTTGCTCTAAACTCCATGCTTGAATTCTTATCTGATTTTCCAACGGATGTGGATAGCGACGGAAAAATTACTATCGAAGATTATCTCATTAGTCAACAAATAATCTTAGGCTCGCTGAAAGGTAAAAGAATGAGTGATTATGTGAGCATCAAAAATCCCATAGAAATGCTATTTTGAATGTGTTGAGCTTGCGCTTGACACTTTAATCATTGCCACACAACATTAACCACCAAAAAATCATTACCTTCGTAGATATTCATTTTTCATAAAACTAAAAATCATATCATATCATATCATATCATGCCGGCAGTCAGTACATCAGTGATGATAGGGGCAATAGTGACCTATCTCGGAAATAAACTCGCTAAAAACGAATCCGTCAACAGCTTTTTCGATGATTTTTCGGAGGCAACGGTCAATTGGATAAAACCGCTTTTTATCAAAGAAGACGATACGCCGACCCGTTCATTGGAGAAGTTGAGTACCAATCCGAACAGTGCATCCAAACAAAATCTATTGAAAGCCACCCTTGAATCGGAATTGGAAGATAATCCCGATGCCGAAGAGTATATTCGGGAAATTTATGAGAAAATTAGTCAGTCGGAGGAAGGTAAGGACATGTTGGATGAAAGAGATTTTAAACAACTTGCTCAAGAGCAATTTTTGAAAGGTTACGCTGAGTCAGATGCGATTTATGACACAAATGTAAATCAGAATATTGCCATTCAAGGGGTAAATGATGCAACTATTAGTATTGTCAAGGATAAAATAATGCGATAAATCATTCGTCTTAAAAGACTATGTAGAATCAAATGTAATTTCTCACAATATTTAACCAAAAATATCACAAGATTAACCACTAAAAATCACTACCTTCGTAAATATTCGTTTTTTTGGTATCTCAAAACCGCCAATCTATATCCACTTTACTCAAAATAAGAACAAATGCCTATACAAATAACAACAAATACAAGTGTTCGAATAAAAAATATCTATATCGAAATTCCTAAATATGAGTTTTCTTCCGTAGAAAACTCAATATATATTGGTAGAGAAGATGCCAAAGACAAGCTTAAAAGAAGAATTAAGCCTGTTAAAAGTGAATATAAAGGAGCTTATTTAATTGCTGGTTATAGAGGAATGGGAAAATCAACATTGGTAAAAAAAGTTATTGATGAAATAAATGAACAAAAAGACAATATTAAAAAACAACCTAAGTTACACACTGTCAATCTATCGTTACCTCAGAATAATCTCTCATATTTTGATGTACTTCGACAGATGTTTATTCAATTCTCTAGTGCTATTGAGAATGAACTCGCTCCCATTAAGCATAGGTACATAATGACTTTTTTGAGTGTCTTATCATGTCTAATTTCGATATCAATTATTCTATTCACACCTATAAAATCTAAATTTATAGATGACTTAGGAGTATCTTCTTTAATTACTGTACTAATTTTTTCAATAGTTTTTGGAGCATTATATATAGGCATTAACCTGTTCTTTAAGACATTCTTTATAAACAAGAGAAAACACAGACTAATTCAAAAAATTGACAATATTAATAAGAGAGTCCACTCAAGTCTTGAGATATCGTCAAATAATTTCAAAGCGGAAACTTACAGTGGACTAGGGGCTGGTACTCCTTTACTCAATCAAACATTATCTCTAATTAATTCCAATTCTGATAATCCACAAAAACAATCCTTTGATAAGATATCCGCAAAAGAATTAGAATACGAACTAAAAACAATCTTAAAAATATATTCTCAATTACGAAGTACATGTAAGGTGCTTTTTATAGTTGACGAATTAGATAAACTTGAATCAGAGTTTTCGTCAATAAATGTTGATGATGACGACAGGGCTAAAAGTCTAATAGAAACAAGAAGGGAGTCTTTATCTCGACTATTAGCGAACCTAAAAAGTTTTATACACACGGCTGATGCTAAATTTGTGTTTATTGGTGGTGCTGAAATGTATGCTGCTCATCTTGCAGACATAGCTGATAGAGAGTCTTTTTATAGTAGTATCTTTCATGAAGTCATCTATGTGAACAGTTTTTTTAAAGATTATGAATATGATGAAAGAAAAGGTCTATCCCAAATGATTGAATCTTATCTAATTCGTTTTTTGATGCCTCATGTAAAATTTAACGAGCAAGTTCAGCCCAATTTGAAAACTTTATTTGAGGCTTTAGATGGTGTCAGAGAAGAACATAAATATCAAGTTATTTACCATTTTGGTAAGTTTATAACATATCTGACTTATCGTTGTAATGGTAGCCCTAAGCGTTTGAAAGAATTAATTGAATCCTACACTGTTTCCTATACAAAACGTAAACGAGTTAAGTATGATACAGATATTATATTTTCGGTAAAGCGGAACAAAGGAAAATATGTTTATGAGGAATTAAGGGAAGTAGAAGAAAATAATCTACTTAAAAAAGTTCACGTCACTTTAGGTAAATTGTCTTCTTTGTTTAACCTAAAAAAAGCAAAAGCAAATAACGACAGATATCTTCAAGGAACATACTTAAAAATAGATTATAGGCAGCAATATAAAGTTGGATTACTTGCTTCAATGTATTCGCCACATATATTAAATAATGACAGGCATTTGATAATATTTAATGATAGAAACTTATATCTGTCAGCATTTTTGATGGACCATATACTAAAATTTCATAGATCGGCCTTTTCATGGAGAGAATTAGAAATAGTTCCAGATATTATTCTTGGCAATAGAGGTCCTAATCTGCGAGAAACACTTGAGGAACTAATAAACTATCTGTCAAAGAAACACATAAGAGAAACATCAAATGCAATGTTTCAGTTCAAATTCAGAAGTAGAACTGAAATGGAGTTAAGGTACATTTCAAAGATATCTGACGAAAGTGCCGCTGCATTTAATTTTACTTATGATGCCTCCTATCATTTAAAAATGTTCTTCAAAAAGAAGTTGAGAGAAAAACTCAAACTCTATCAGAATCGCCCATATGAACTCAAAGATGTCACTTACATACACACACTCGGTTACTTAAACTCTACAATAGCAGATTTACATTATTATGATGAAGAATATGATTCTGCAATTAGATATTATGCAGATGCAATTCAACCACTTAGAGAATTAATGCAATCAAGTAAAAATTTAACAAATCATCAGAAAGTACTCTTTACTCGAAATAGGCTACTTTTAGGGTTATGCTTGGAGAAAACTCATAGATATGATTCTGCATATTCTGTCATTAGAAATTTGATAGTTGACTTAAAGAGTTGGAAATCTTTTGATAAGAAAAAGAAAGGTAAAAACCATGGAAAAGGTGCACAGTGGGAAAGTGCTTTTAAAAGAATGCAACTTTTTCTACGACCTCATATTACTTTGTTAAGTATAATTGAGAAAAAAAGATCAGACGGTATTACTTCAAGTAATCTCAGAAGAAATATTGATGAGTATCGCGAATATATGGAATTGGTCGATTTATTTCCTACAAAAGACTTTAATAATGATATTGAGTATAGGGGATTCCATGATGGAGGTATAGATGGAGACCACAAAAGAATCCAAACTTTACTTGCCGACTATTATCAAAATGTTGGGTCTATTTTATTTTATAAAAATAGAAATTTCAAATCAATTTTAGAAAAGGGATTAAAAGGAGTAGTTAGAGAATACTTAAATGTTAAAAGTGCACCTAGCTCGCTTGGGGGAATCCGACGTAAATTATGTGGTAATAGTAATCAAAAATATTATTTTCCGACTTTCATACCTACGTTCTACTACATAGTATCTATTCAACATCTAATATATCCATATATCGAAAACCTATCGTCTATTTATAAAAAATCTGACCCTAACATAGAGATAAAAAACCACACTTATGTAATGGATAAATTAGCTCATGATTATAGGAGTGCACATATTCTTAATGGAAAACAGAAATCAGAACTTGGATTGATGGTGGGAAAACTCTCTGACTGTATTTTAGCATGTCTTGGGCAATTCGAAGAGTTAAAATTATATCTAAAAAGTGTCGATAGTTTATTTGATGAAGATAGTTACAAGAATTGGGGTGTCAAAGGGGATAAGAATGGTAAATTAGATTTTAAAAAAATGTTTTCTTTAAATTATGTAATGTATTTAAATATCTTAAGTTATAAGTTTTTTAAGGAGGCCGGCAGGTATTTTGATGCCTCTAATAGTTTGAAAAAATGTTTATATATAATTAAAACACACTTAGTTGACTTTAGCAAATATAAAAATAATTCTCGCAAAAAAAATAAAATTAATTTGATAAACAAACTAACAAGAAAAATCGGAGAAGAATACTATAAGGTTATAAAAATTGGCGAATTAAGTATAATTGAAGAAGAAAATGCATATTATGATAGTGCAATAGGAACTGAAGGTAAATTTAGACTGTTATGTACTTCGGATGAAGTAGAAGAAGTAGATTTCCTAATCAAGTTTATTAAGCTCAAAATAAACATTTATAACGGAAAAGAAAAAGAAATAGAAGATATGCTTAATTCGTTATATAATGACAAAAATGTAATCCATAATATATTCGCGAGAATACAAAAAATAAGATTTCATTCGAGTGTAATTTTTTCATATATCGAAAACAGCATCTTATCTAAGTTTAGAGGAACAAAAAATATCCAAGTTGTGGCAAATGCTTACAGTGAAAATGACATAAGTGATATATGTAAAATGATAGAATCTGTTAGTTTATGTCTAAAAAACCTTGAAAATATAATAAAAACCTATGGTTATACATACATAATGAGCTATTCTTACATGGGAAGCCTTTACCATAATATAGTTAAATGGATAATAATTATTGATAAGCTATCGAAGTACTTTCCTGATTATGAATTTGAAAAACATTTTGAATTTAGAGATATAGAATTATACAAAAGAAAAGCAATCGAATTCTTCAATAAAGCAATTAGATTGCATTCAGGAGGAAAAGAATACAAACTAATGATGAGCAATATGTATGTACTTGAGGATGACCAAAATGATTCTTTAGTACATTTCTGTGCTGCGTTAGAAAGAAGTTTAATTAACACCGGAATAATTGAGAAAAAAATACAAAAATTGAGATAAATCAAGCTTGCGCTTGACACTTGAACTTGAACATAAAAAAAATGTTTCCACAATACGACATCATAGTAGTAGGCGCAGGACACGCGGGTTGCGAGGCGGCGGTAGCGGCGGCGAATATGGGTTCGCGCGTCATGCTCGTCACGATGAACATGAACACTATCGCGCAGCAATCCTGCAATCCGGCAATGGGCGGCGTGGCGAAGGGGCAAATCGTGCGCGAGGTAGATGCTTTGGGCGGCTATTCGGGCATCGTGACCGACCATACGATGATACAATTCCGTATGCTCAACCTCTCCAAAGGACCTGCCATGTGGTCGCCTCGGGCGCAGAGTGACCGGATGCAATTTCACCTCAAATGGCGCAGTCTGTTGGAGCAAAACGAGCGCATAGATTTTTGGCAGGAAATGGTCACGGGCTTGGTCATCAAGGACGGCGTGGTGCGTGGCGTGCGGACGGGTATGGGCGTGGAGATTCCGGCACGGGCGGTGGTCATCACGAGTGGTACTTTTTTGAACGGGCTGATACACGTTGGCGAAAAAACCTTTGGCGGCGGACGCAGTGGCGAAAAAGCCGCGAAGGGCATCACCGAGCAACTCGTCTCGCTCGGCTTCGAGTACGGACGTATGAAAACCGGCACGCCCCCGCGCGTGGACGGACGCACGATAGATTGGGACGCTATGGAAACCCAACCCGGCGACCCCAACCCCTCACGATTTTCGTACACCGACACCCCCGCGCTCACCGACCAAATCCCCTGTCACATCACCTACACGAGCGCGGAAGTACACGATATTTTGAAGACAGGTTTTGACCGTTCGCCGATGTTCAACGGGCGGATACAGGGCATGGGACCGCGTTATTGTCCGTCTATAGAGGATAAAATCAACCGCTTTGCGGAGCGCGACCGACATCAGTTGTTCGTCGAACCCGAAGGGCGCGACACCTGCGAGGTCTATGTCAACGGCTTCTCGTCCTCGCTGCCCGAAGATGTGCAGTACAAGGCATTACGCAAGATTCGCGGCTTCGAAAATGCCAAGATGTTTCGCCCCGGCTATGCGATTGAGTACGACTTTTTCCCGCCCACACAATTGAAGATGTCGCTCGAAACCCGCCGCGTCAAAAACCTCTTCCACGCCGGACAAATCAACGGCACGACAGGCTACGAAGAAGCTGCAAGTCAGGGACTTATGGCGGGCATCAACGCCCACCTCGCTATCAATGACCAAGAGCCATTCATCCTCAAACGCTCGGAGGCATACATCGGCGTACTCATAGATGACCTCATCAATAAAGGCACCGACGAGCCGTATCGCATGTTCACTTCCCGCGCCGAATATCGTATTTTGTTGCGTCAGGATAATGCCGATATTCGCCTCACGCCTATCGCCCACGCACTCGGTATGCACGGCTTGGATGAGCGCATGGAACGGGTCAATGAAAAGGTAGAAAAGGCAAAGGAAGTCGAAAAATTCTTCCGCCAAACGAGCGTCGCACCCGAACAGGTTAATACATTTTTACAAACAAAAAAATCTGCGCCACTCAAGCAAAAAGTGAAGGTGCATAGCGTGTTGTTGCGTCCACATGTTACGCTAAATGAATTAGCACAAAACATCGAACACATCCGCGATTTTAGCAAAAAATACGATACAGAAATCCTCGAAACCGCCGAAATCAACATGAAATACGAAGGCTATATTCAGAAGGAAAAAGATATGGTCGAAAAGATGAATCGCTTGGAAGGCGTGAAGCTCCGCGAAGATTTTGACTACAAATCTGTCGTCTCGCTCTCTGCCGAAGCACGGGAAAAATTGACCGAAATAAA
>JAHDEO010000235.1 GCA_020628725.1 Saprospiraceae bacterium | reverse complement strand
TAAACCCGCCGCTTTTGTGATTTTATTTCACTACCCAAGCGTCCCGATTAAATTGATTTTGAACCTTTCTCAAGCGGCTATCCAATTCATTTGGAGGACAATACAACACTATACCAACTCGCTTCATACCACCTTTCCAACTCGTATCTACTTCATATCCTGCTCGCTTACAACGCTGAATCATATCATTCGCAAAATCGCCATTACTAAATGAGCCGACTACAACGATATAGCGTTTTTTCTTCGCGCTATACGTGCGCGTGGGAGCAGGCGGAGGCGTCTTTTTCGGCGGTTCTTCTATAACAATCGTTTCTCGCGGCACCACCGTAACAGGTTCATCTACAATAGTGACAGGCTCGGAAGTTTCGTTGAATTCCTCTATATAAGTGTCTGTATTTTCGTCAATGTATTCAGGTTCGTCGGTATCCAAAATCCCGACATCCTCATCTTCATCGTAATAATCTTCTCTGTCATCAATGACCGGAATTCTTTCCTCTGTTGTGGGGGCGTTCAATTTGTTTTCTTGGTAGCGAGTCCAAAGCATGTATGCCAATGCCACAAGTCCGACCAGCACAAGAATGTTAAATAAACTAAAGGTTGATTTTGCCATATTTTTTGTTTCAGATTTAATAACGGGGGCAATTGCGGGTGCTTTGACGGGCAATATTTCCGTCGGTGTTTCCTGTGGGGGCAGATGCAGTTCGGGCAAGCCGAAGGCATCCGCGAGAAAGTTCGTGTTTTCCGCTTGAAATTGCAAATTCCCTTTCGTATCTGCCTTAATTTCACCTACTTTTGGAACATAAATCGCTGCTCTGTGGTTCAGCGTTTGCAAACAATCATGAGTAAATGACTCAATATCTCCAAGTGCTTCCTGATAACTTCCGCCGTTTTTTTGCGTCAATCTTCGCATCAGTACACCGTCATCCACCGTCAACACATCCACAAAACCCAAATCGCGCGAAGGCGGATACATGATGCCGTTACCATTCATTTCCGCTGCCCGATAGTTGGTCACAAAACCACCAAAGCCGGGTACGACTACGCACTCGTATTCGTATAGTAAATCGGAAATATTATTAGTAACAGGATTCATAGGTAATGTAGCGCGGTCTGTAGACCGCACCCATTTTTTGCGACGCAAAAAATAAATAACGGTCTACAGACCGTGCTACTTACATGTACGTTTTCAATATTTAAAAATAACGCCACCCACAAAATTTAATCCCAACTGCGGATAACGATTCCATCTCTGATAGTTAGACGCAAATAAATTATTTAGATCCAAAAATAGAGAAAAATTATCGTTCAGGCGGTATGTGCCGCCGAGATTGAGGTCGAGTAATGGAGTGCGTATTTCCTCTGCGCCTTCTTGTGTGAGATAGGGGATGCCACCCTCTGTGTAGAGTTCAGCTTTCAGGCTAATTTGGTCATTATAATTGTATTTTGCACCAATATTACTTTCCAATGTCGGTAAATGCCAATGTGGGGCATCACTGCCATAAATATTGTAGGTGCCTGAAAATGATAGATTTATATTTTTTAATAATTCAAAATCAACAACACCATTCAGTGCGAAAATAGTTGCGACTGAATCATATAAAATATCAAATCGACGTCTATCATCTGTATAATCGGTGAGATACATGGGGAGGTTTCTGACGTCCTTTTGTGTAGCGCGGGCTTCTACATTGAGCTTATCAAATTTACCTTTTACGCCGCCGTATAGATTTCGCACACGCGTATTTTCTAATGCCAAAACTGATTTAATATAAGGATTGTAAATACCAATTTCGCGGAATTGCGCCTGCTGAATTTCACCGGTCCAACCGGCAAATAAACTGGCTTTTCCTTCTAAAATCGCCACACTCGCCTCAATATCAGGATAAGGTACAAAGTCCCCGCCATCAAAGCCTAAATATGCACCCGCCTTCAAACGAAACGGCGAAGCATTCAGCACAAAATAGGGTTGGAATGCTAGAACATTATTCGTCTGCTGCGTGGTGATAGAATCATTATCATCGGAAAAATAGCGGTAGTGATTGTCAATTTCTACGCCCAATCGGTTTTTGTCAATCCATTTTTCTGCCCCCAAATTAAAACCTACACGATATTCCCGCGCCTGATAATTATCTCCTGTTGCATGAAAATCCCCTTTCAGCCAATAATTCAAATCATTTACGGTAGGTTCGCTATTTGCCAAACGCAATTCTCCGAAAGCCGTCAAAAAACGCTGAAAGAGCGCCTCTCTCGTAAAATCCACTGTCTCCGAACTTCCAAAGAAATGATGTCTATCCAAATCAAAACCCAACCGACCACCTATCGCCACCAAACTTCGCTCGGTATAATATGTCCCATCAATCACACCGTCTGTATTTCCAAATCGCTGATACTGCACATTTCCATCATTATTAGCCGAATGATGTCGAAATTGTAAATTAAAATCCAACCAATCAGACGGACCATTATTCAATCGAAAATCGACATAAGGTTGATTCGGTATACCATAACCAATTTTCCCCCAATACAAACGAGCTGCTTGCCCCGCCTCGCGCTTCATGGGGATAGGTTTGATAGCTGGTGCTTCATAGTCCAACTCCAATAATCGCGGCGGCAGATTGAACACACTATTACGATTTTCTTGTGAAAGTCCTTCGGGTAGGGCAGGGGAGGTGCTGTACTTTTTGGCATCTTTGAGTACGGCATCGAAGGTTTTGGTGACGTCTATTTCCTCTTGGGTGAGTCCGTCGTTGCCCGGTTGTGCGACAGCAAGGCTGCACGTGAGCAAGCACATCAGCGCCATCACAAAAGCACGGGGTTTAAACCCCGTGCTTTTGTGATGGCGCATGTCCTCCCCCCAGCCCCCTCCAAAGGGGGAGACGACCGTGTTTCTCGCATTAGTATATCCCCCTTTGGAGGGAGCTGGGGGGAGGAAAACTCGCTTTACATTTTCAAAATGCAAGGCGAATTTTCTGCGAATATTATTAACTGATTTATTTTTATAAATAAAAAACATGTTCGTAATTGATTTATTTGAAGAGGTAAAATTGTTTGTCGTTAGCCGCCTACCGTCCACCATCTCCTTCCATTTCCAAATTCTCGTCAGATGACTGAGTATTCGGTACGACACGACTTTCCCGACTTTCCAATTGGTCGAGTATAGCGAGTTTTTCGGTTGCTTCTTTTAGTACATCGTCGTCTTGTGTGTAATTTTCGACGATACTTTCGAGCGATGCGCGGGCATTAAAATAATCCTTTTTCTCTACGAAAATATCTCCCAATAAAATCACATTTTTACCCAACCAATACGGATAACTCGCGATTTCTCGATTGGCATTGAAAGCGATTTCTTGTGCAAAATCAAGGTCGCGCTGAAGGTAATAAATGTAGGCGATGCGGTAACGGGCTTCGGCAGCACGTTGGTCGTCGGTGAGGTTGATGACGTCATTGAAATATTGTAGGGCGACATCGTTTTCATTGGTGGCAAAGGCACTTTTAGCGATATAATACGCAACCTCTGCACGCTCGCGTTTGGTAAGGCGGTCATCTTGTCGAAGCGTAGTGGCAAGGGTGCGACGCTCGTTGAGGATATTGGCGCGATAAGCACTCCGCACCGCACCAAAATGTGCTGCAAAACGGCTTTCATCCGTCGTTGCAAATTCCATTAATTGCTCATACCAATTATACGCCTCACGAAAATCTTGTTTGTGATTGTAAGCAATCAAAGCAGCACGGGCAGCCGAAGATTCAAGGTAGCGACTGTTGCCTTTTCCGATAATCGCGGTGTAGTCTGCGTAGGCTTTATCGTAATCTTTTATCTCAAAATAACTCTCTGCACGTCGGAAATATGCGGTGAGCGCACTTGTACTTTTCGGGTACATTTGGAGGAAATTTTCATAAGCACTTGCAGCACGAGCATAGCTGCCATTTTCAAAATGCGTCTCGGCATTTCTAAACAAAATATTCTCCTCTTCGCTTTCTGTGACCTCGTATCCGGGCAGGTTTTTCTTGAAGGCGATGTAGCCTTGCGGGTCATTTTGCGAGATGTAAATTTCTTCGATACCTTTCAGCGCAGATTTGGCTTCTTGTGAATTGGGGTTATTCGTAAAAATGCGCTTGTATTTTTGTAGGGCAATGTTGTTTTGTCCTTCATTAATATGAATCAAACCAAGCCGCAACAAAGCGCGATTTACATAATCACTTTCAGGATAACGGTTAATCAATCGCTCAAAAGCGGTTGTTGCTTCTCGCAAATTTCTATTATTCAAATATGTGACACCGATTTTGAAAATTGCATCATCCGCATAATCTGATTTTGGATGTTTTTTATACAATTCTTCTAATGCCAAAAGACCTTCTGCGGGGTCGCTCGGATTGCGTAATCCGAGTATGACAGCACGTTGAAACATGGCATAATGATAGTCTTCGTATTTGTATTCTATCGCATCGTCGTAGTATTCAATGGCTTTTGGATAATCGTTGATTTTGAAATAGGAATCGGCGGCACGAAGGGTGGCATCAGGCAGTACGTGGTCACGTACATATTCGTCTTTGGTGTAATTTAAATTGAGGCGCAAACCATTCACGGCATCTTGAAAATAACGTGCTGCATTTTCGTAGTTTTCTCGTTTGAGATAGCTGTAAGCCATGTTATAATTTGCAGTGTGAACGGTGGCTTCATCGGGCATATCTGCTTGATATTGAGCGAGATTTATGAATTTGTCGAAATTAGAAATCGCATCATTATACTTGCGTTCAAAATAGCTCATTTCCCCTAACCAATACATCGCCAATGCCGTGTATTTATCATTTGGTGCGTTTTGCATGGAACGATAAAACATTGACCGCGCATCTTCCAAACGAACATCATTATACAATTGAACGCCACGATAATAGGCGACTTTTTGATAGGTTTCGCGTAAATCCGGCGTCTTGACGGGGATGTTTTCGAGCAATTCAAGTGCTTGTTCGTAATCGCGTGAATTAAGAAAAATATCGCTCAATAATCGACGTGCTTCATCGTAATATTGTGATACGGGGCTGATAGTTTGCAAGACTCGAATGGCGTCACGATCATGCCCCAAGTCGTAAGATATTTTCGCAAAATTGAAATTACATATTTGCTGAATTTCGGGGTCATAATCCATTTTTGAGGCTTGTAAAAAGACGTTTCTTGCAGTGGTTTTGTCACCCGTTTGGAGATAGCTGTCAGCGAGATTGTAGAGGGCATTTTGACCTAATGGACTGTCGATGCTTCGCAGTTCTTCAAAATTGCGAATGGCTTGCCCGAAGTCATTGAGTTGGTACTGGGTATAGGCGAGTTGGTAGACGTCTTTTTCGGTGATTTTGGCGGATTGTTCGTTATATTTTTGGAGAAATGGCAGGGCGCGTTGATAATCGCCTTTTTCAAACCACGCATTGCCGATGAGTTTATTGAGTTCCAAAATATACTTAACAGAAGGGTTTTGTGCAAGCGGCGTGGCGTAGTCAATTAACTCGTCATAACGACCTTTAGCGAAGTAAATTTGCGCGATATAATACGGCACAACTTTCTTGTATTGTTTTGATTCTTCGACCAATTGAAATGAAGCCAATGCCTCATCATAATCATCTTCAAAAAATGCTGTTACCCCATAATAATAATTTGCCGGATAATAATACGTATCTTCAATATCTTTAATTTGAGCAAATTCTTCTCGCGCCCGTTCAAATTTTTTCCTAACAAAATACGAGTAACCCAATTTGAATTTTCGCTCAATAATCTGCTCATTATCAAGTGTTAATTCGTTGATGCTTTCAAGGTAAGTAATGGCTTTTTTGTATGCCTTTTCGTTGTAATAGAAGTTACCAAGTTCGAGTTTGGCAACATCAGCAATGTCTGACGGTTCGTTCGCACGAATGAAATCCAGTGCCAGTCGCTCGCCCTCAGGATGTCTTAAACGCATCGCGCACAAGGCGTCATACAAGCTTGCGCGAGTTGCGTAGGTATGCGTGCGCGTGACATCAGGTGTTGCATTTTCTCGATTGATAATATAGCGAAATGCCTGTTGTGCCTGTCCGAAAAAGCCTTGCTCGTAAAACTCTATGCCTTGTTTATAGGCTTCATCCGCATCCCGATAAATGGCTGTTTCTTGCGCGAATAGACTTACACAAAAAATCATTGCCCAAATAAAAATAATAGTCCGCATCATGTTTATGTCGTTGGTTAACAAGACGAATATATGTAAATTTTTATTGTGTAGATGTTTTTTCATAGGATTTTTTTAACGGGAAACGGACACTATCGCTTGACGGACGTTGCACTTGACGACTAACGGACGCTGCGCTTGACAGGATTAGAGTGCGAATTCAACAGATTTAAATAGATTGTGTAAATTTTGTATCTTTTCCGTCCACCCCGTCAGTGAAACGTTCGTCAGTCTTCAAGCGAAGCGTTCGTCTACCGTCTTTTCTTCTTCTTAGGTTTAAATTTCCTCCTTTCCTTCGGACGTTGCTTTTTCTTGAATGATCGGTCGCGTGATTTTGGTCGTCTGAATTTATCGAAAGGTTGGGTATCGTGTTCGGGTGCGTTGAGGTCTTTATTGGAATCGAGTTGGAGTTTTTCGAGTTCGGTGACGAGGATTTTCATGATGAGTTCCTCTTTGGAGAGATTGCCAAATAGCGTGTTGGCTTTCTCCAAAAGTGGTGGCGGGATTCTGCCTTTGATGCGTTTTTCGAGGATTTCGGTGCACCAGTTTTCGATTTTTTGGTCGGCTACATCGCTGATACTGGGTATCTCAATTTTTTTGAATCGTATACCGAGTTGATTTTGAATACGTTTTATTTTGAAATTTTCTTTACCGCCAATAAATGCCAATGAAATACCTTTCTTGCCTGCGCGCGCAGTACGTCCGCTACGATGCGTGTAGTAAGCGCGGTCTTCGGGTAGCGTGAAGTGGATGACGTGCGTGAGGTCATCTACATCGATACCGCGTGCTGCTACATCAGTGGCAATCAATATCTGCAAATCGTGGGCTTTGAATCGCTTCATGACGCGGTCGCGTTGTTGTTGAGAGAGGTCGCCGTGTAGGGCATCGGCTTTATAGTTACGCTTGACCAAATCTTCTGCAAGTGCCTGTGTATCAAGCCTTGTTCGGCAAAAAACTACGCAGCGCATATTGGCGTACATATCCAAAAAACGTCCTAATGCTTCAGTTTTATTAGCGTGTTTGACGACGATATATTGGTGTTCGATATTGGTGTTGACTTTGTCTTGGGCGTTGATTTTGACCTCGAAAGGGGCGGTCATATATTGCTTGACGATACGCTTGATTTCTTTAGGCATTGTCGCAGAAAATAACCAAGTCGTAGTATCGTTGGGCGTATATTGTAGGATGTCGTCGATTTCTTCTTTGAAGCCCATATTGAGCATCTCGTCGGCTTCGTCGAGGGCAAGTATTTTTACTTTATCCAGTCGGACAGCTCTGCGTTGGATGAGGTCGCGCAACCTACCCGGTGTGGCAATGATGATGTGTTGTGGGTTCTTTAAAGCCTTGATTTGGCGCATGATAGGCGTACCACCGTAGACAGGTAGGATGTTGATTTTGGAGAGATGTTTGCCGAAAGCCTTGAATTGTTCGGCGATTTGTTGACCAAGCTCGCGGGTGGGCGCAAGTACGAGGGCTTGGGTGTGTTTTTTGCGGGTATCAATACGTTCCAACATGGGAATCCCAAAGGCGGCGGTTTTGCCCGTTCCCGTTTGGGCGAGTCCGATGAAATCGCGCTCATCGGTCATCAGACGCGGGATGGCTTTGGATTGTATTTCCGTAGGTTGCTCAAATCCCAATTCGGTGAGTGCTTTCAGGACTCCTTCGGAAAGCCCCATTTGTTCAAATGTCATGGGGCAAAGGTAGGCGCAATATTTCATATTGCAAATTCCAAGCACTAAATTCCAAAAAACAAATTGAAAGATGAAGCGAATTCCCTCTCCAAGCTTGGAGAGGGCTGGGGTGAGGTTGCTATCCCACAAACTCCCTCAAAGCTGCCACACAGCGTTCCCGTTCAAAATACCAGCGCGAGTAGGAGAGGAAAAACACCCGCATCCCGACCCGTTCCAGCATCCGCCAGCGTTCGAGTGGGAGGACATCTTCGTACTCGCCGGGGTAGCCGACAAGGTCAATGCAGCAGGTTTGTCCGTTTTTATTGACTACTACGATGTCGATTTCTACGCCTGCAATCGGGTAGGCGCGATAGAGTTGGCGTACCTCAAAATCGAGTAGCGTATCGGCAACTTCGAGCATAAAATCATTGGACGGTGCATCGGGTGTGAGGGCGGTTGTCGGGCTACTTTGTCGCAGGCTGTTGACGTAATCGAATACGAGGTTTTGAAAGTTGAATTGTGCAGGGTCGAATGAGGTATAAACACGCTGCAAAACCCGCGCTCGCGTAATGCTCACATTGAACACATCCGGGCGGTTAAGGTACTGAAAAGCAGAAGAATGTGCGGCATTATCCAAGACAAAAGACAGCAACATCGCATCGCGCTCTTCGCCCTGAAAATTGAAGGGCGTACCCACCAAAATGCGATGACGCTCCAATTGCTGCCCGGAGAATCGTTGGCTGATTTGGCGTTGGAGATAATTGACTTGCTCACGGAAGGGCGACAAAATCCCGATGCTCTGACACAGGCTGTCGTGGATAAATTTTTCCTCCGTCATCATGCGCTCCACTTCGTCGAGTACGGCTTCGGCTTCGATTTTGTTGTAGCCCGTTTTGTAGCGTTTGCCGTCTGTCGGGTGTAGGAAGATGTGTTGGTGGCTTTGCGTGGCAGGCGTAGCGGTCATTACTGTAAGATGATTATCGTAAAAACGCCCGTTGCTAAAGTGGATGATGTCGGGCATACTGCGGTAATGTTCGTTCAGAAATTGCACCTGCTCCTGATTCGGTATCGTATCAAATACCAAATCCAATACACTTTTTTCACGATAATTAAGTAATTCATTATCAATATCATGCAAATCGTGTTGGGCGCAAAGCAAGGCTTGTTGCTGCCGCGAAAGAAAAGATAAATGCCGCAATTGCTTTGGGTCGCCGACGATGACGGCGCGTTTGGCGCGTTGCAAAAGCGGGAGGATGCTTGCGGTATCACATTGAGTGGCTTCGTCGATAATCACTAAGTCAAATGCCTCTTTTTGAAGTGGTAAAACGGTGTGTACTTCCGATGTATTGACCGTCCAAACGGGAAATGTATCCAGTATTTTCCGAAAATCAATATCGCTGAAAATGCCTTCTTTTTTGTTGCCTGTGCGTGCGCGAATGGCTTTGAGTAATTTCTGAACTTCGCTGCGATAATTTCGTAAACCTTCGCTGAGATAATGAGCAAAAGAACTTTTAACTAATTGCCGTGTCAATTTTTGACGCAAGATGACAAGTTGTTCGATGTCAAACATCAATTCCCATAAAGCAGGACGATTCACTAATCTTTTCTGTATAGTTTCTATCGGAAAATGTTTTTCGAAAACACGCGTGTTTTCCATTTTCAAAAAACCTGCAAATCGTCTAATTCGCTCGTTTAGTTGGAGGAGTCCGCGTTGGTCATTATAAAGATTTCGACCTTCTTCGCGCTCAAGTTTGGCTCTCAATCGGGCTGTATTTTCTAAGTCATTCAGGTCGTTGAGTAAGCTGCTTAATTTTTCTTGTAAAGTCTTGATTTTATATGGATTACTCTCGGTAGCCATGCCCGAAAGTAGATTTTTCAAACGCGCTTGCAAAGCTTTTTTGTAGTCCTTGTTTGCAGCGTTGACAACGACTTTTTCAAGTCCGAAATCACGTTCAATTTTATCAGCGATAACATTCACCGCTTGGTCATTTTTTGAAGCTACTAAAACCGACATACCACGTGTCAACATTTCAACTGCTAATGCCGCAATCGTAAAAGATTTCCCCGTTCCGGGCGGACCAACCACCAACGTCAATTCATTCTTAAAAACAGAACGAAACACCGCTTGCTGGCTCTCACTCAAGGTGACGGGAATCATAAAATCTCCCTCAATTTTAAGTGGTTTTGATTTACTTTTTATCCCAAAAATACTTTGAACGGGGCGTGAAAAATCATTCGCTTGCACCATGCTTTCTAACTCAGTCAGAATGCCCCGAGAGGCGGTTGATTTTTTCATCACCCCTACACCTATCGCGGGAATGAGTTTGAATTTTCCTTCCTCTACCGCCGCAGAACGAATGGCTTTTACCGCAGCTTCATCATAGACATTCGGGTAGCCTTTGAGGTCGTCGAGGTCTAAGTCGGGGAAGAAGCGTTGGAGTTGTTCTTCTATCATCGCCATTGCTGTGAAACCGATAATTCCTTTTGGTAATTCGGCAGAAAGGCTATCATAAATATTTGATTGTGAATCGGTTTCGGCAGTTTTTAGTAAAGAAACGACGGAAGGATTGAGTAGTACATTTTCAGCATCAATACGAAGGAAAGCGACATTGTTTTCCCAAGTTAATGCTGCTTTATACAAAAAAAGTGGCGCGAATACGTCCTGCTTTTTACCCAAAAAACGAGCCGTACCATGTATGAAAAAAGCGCAACAGTATAAGGTTTGTTCTTTGGAATACACTGCTAAGTGTTTGGTTACTTTTTCCGCCCATTCGGTACTGGCAGGGTAGGAGCGAGGTGCGCCTTCAAGGATTTCGGCAGAGCGAAGTATATGTTGATGCAAGATTTTATTCCCGAAAAAATTGGTGAGATTAACGGTGCGGAAATCCGCTTGATAACAAGCGCGATAATATGCGGTGATTTTGTCTAGCATTTTACGAGAAGTCAGACCGCTTTGCTGTCAGAACATTTCATTGTCAGAGGTCAGACTTCACAAAAATAGCGTTAAAAATGCTTTTGACAAAGGGAATGGAGAAGTCAGACCGCTTTGCTGTCAGAACATTTCATTGTCAGAGGTCAGATTTTTATCGTCTGGCATCTGACAGCGAAGCGTTCTGACTTCTGACAGTAAAACGGTCTAAATTCTTAATTTTTTCTACGTCTTTTGACAGGAAGTAGGTCTGCGTCGGTGGTG
>JAHDEO010000234.1:5142-11074 GCA_020628725.1 Saprospiraceae bacterium | reverse complement strand
TTGGATATTGGAATTTGGTAAAACGTAGCGCGGTGCTTCCAGCCCGCGTCCGCGTACTACAAGAAAATTGGGATTTGGTACTTGGAATTTGGAATTTGCAAAAGATAGGGGAAAAGTCTAACTTGTGTGTCATACATACAAACAACGGGTCGAAAGTCCAACACCAAAAAGTAGAATATTCGTCTGGTGAATTTCTACGGACTATGACTATACTATGGACTAATATTTTGACATGAAAGAACAAGATAAATACCTCATTCTTATTCACAAACGCTTGACGAACCAATTGTCTTCTGATGAAACACAAGAGTTGGACGCATGGCTCGCATCTGACGCCAAACATCGTACACTCTACGAAGATACGGCTAAATCATGGGAACAAAGCGTGCAGTACAAAGCTGACTATCAGCCCGATACAGCAAGTGCATGGAATAAGTTTAATGAGAAAATAGATACCGGAAAAGTTGTTCGTATGCCTGCGCGTCGTCGTTGGATAGCGGCTGCTGCGGCTGTTTTATTATTGGTAGCAGGTGGATTTTGGTGGTTGAATAATGCGGCTACACCCGAAAATTGGGTGGAAATTCAAACAAATGACGCCACTCAAGAAATCACTTTGCCCGATGGCAGTAGCATTTCTCTGAATAAAAATACGACTTTTGCTTATCTCGAGAATTTTGCTGACCACGCAGAGCGCATCGTCAAAATGAACGGCGAAGCCTTCTTCGATGTCACCAAAAATACTAAGCCGTTTATCATTCAAACCAATCATGCGGATGTACGTGTATTGGGTACAAGTTTCAACGTAAAATCCAATTTGGATGATACACAAGTCACTGTACAAAGCGGCAAAGTACAAGTCACCGACAAGGCAAAGACACAAAAAGCCATCCTTCAAAAAGGTCAAAAAGCTGTAGCTGATAAATCAGGTAAAGTACAAAAATCTACTTCAAAATCACTTAATGAGCTTGCATGGAAAACCCGTAAATTAGATTTTGACGCAACGCCTTTGAAGGATGTCATCAGCGATTTGGAAAATTATTTTGATGTGAAAGTTGACGCTACTCAACTGAAAGCCAATTGCTTACATACAGGAGATGTGATTGAAGGCGATAAGATTGAAGATGTATTGAATAGTTTTAAACTTCTCCATCAAATCAAATTTACTAAGACCGCAAAAGGCTATGTCATCACTGGTGGCAACTGTTAAGCATACGTTTTAAGTCAACATAAATTTACGCCCGTAGGATGTTCGCATTCTACGGGCTTTTTTTATGCATTTCACGTCAACGTAGAGAAAATTCATGAATTTTCTCTATCTGTGTATAATAGAATTTTGGGCGGACTCTCCTTTAGGAGCGGAGGTGCGCGAGGCTGATTTCAACAAAACAAATCACAAAAAACGCTGTTTTTTCTCCATGTTAGCAATGAAAGTCGTCTATTTCGCCAATGTCCTTGTAGCAGGCTGGATAAGTATTTCAAGTCTATTTTTTCCGAAAATAGCACATCATACTGTCTTCAACAGCATGTTTGAATATTCGGAAGTCATTCGTTTAGTGGGTGCGCTTTGGGGAGCGATTTTTCTAATTTCCATTTTGGGCTTATTCTATCCGCGACAAATGAGTTTGGTTTTGCTTTTTCAATTGATTTATAAAGGTTCATGGTTGCTTTTCGCTGCTTTACCTGCCATGCTCAGAAGTCAACCTTATCCTAGAGAAATGGCGATGTTTTTTGTAGTTTGGGTGATTGTATTGCCTTTTGTGATTCCTTGGAAGGCGTTATTTTTGTAATTGATAATCAGTTGATTATGACTTTGTGGAGTTGGTTGCGATTTTTGACTTGGCACACTTATTGAAATTGAGGAGGAAATTATTTTTCACCAAATTAAATTTTAACGACATGAAACAATTTAAAACTATTTCAATCCTTGCCCTCCTATTCCTAACTTTTAGCATTACGGAAACGGCAGCCCAACAAAACTGGCGATTGAGCCTTACTACTGATTATGATATTCCCTTTGATAGCAAAAAAAGGGATTATTGGGTAAGTGAACCGGGCTACGAGGGGACGTTCTTTCTCATCAGCAGAAAAAATCAAAAAGCATCTTTTACATTATTAACTGATTATCACTTCTTCCCAAAAAACTCTTTAGGTTTTTATATCGGAACCGGAATAGGCTACAAGAACTTCGAAACATCTACAGAGAGTATAGCACCCGAAGAAAATGCTTATATTTTTTCACTATCTAATGTATCAATCCCTTTCAATATCGGACTTGATATACGCCCCAATGATAAACTAAATATCAATCTATCTCTTACTTATGAACAACAATTAGCCCTCAATAATTCATGGAAGGATGTTCGTTATTCCGATAGACAATTGAAAGACAGAACATATATCTCTGGAGAAATTCCTGAAAATATATCAAGTGTTCACTTTTCTACTCAAAATAAAGGAGCTATAACATTAGGTTTGAACATGGGTTTTGATATTAATGTGTATAAAAATTATCGGCTTCTCTTAGGTGCTGGTGTCGGGGGGGCTGGTTATAGTTTCAATCTTGTTCAGGGAGCTTATTATTTCCACCCGGTAACAGGCGAACCGGATACTTCCGGTTCAAGCACTTTCGTTAATAAAAAAGCATCAAGCTATAGTTTTCTAAACTTAAAAGCAGGTATTGCAAAGACTTTCTAAAGCGAAAAAATAAAAAAATCGTAGAAACAGAAAACGTGTTTGAGTTTGTTTTATCAACAAATTCAAACACGTTTTTTTATTAAAAATAAGATAGAAACTGTGGGCTGCCTCTCCTTTAGGAGTTGGAGGTGCGCGACAGCAAGTTACCGTTTAGCAATCGCCAACAAACCCAAAAACGTCAACACCCCATTCAAAATCAACAACTCAAACCCAAACGTATAACCAAACAGCCACGCTTTAGAATTTGCATTAATAATGTAAGTCAAAATCGGCGCAACCAAACACACGACCAGAGCCAACTCGTCGCGTATCTTCATCTTGGTAAACAAACCAAACGCATACAAACCCAACAACGGACCATAAGTGTAACCCGCTATTCGGAACAAATTATTAATCACCGAATCATCATTAATATACCAAAACGCGATAATTACGAAGAAAAGCAACAGCGAAAAACCGATATGTACGATAGTTCGGGTGCGTTTTTGCTCTGCGTCTGTGCGTGTTTGTCCTTCCTCCTCAAATCCGAGAAAATCTACGCAGAAAGAAGTCGTCAACGAAGTCAAAGCCGAATCTGCACTCGAATACGCCGCTGCAATCAAACCCAAAATAAACACAATTCCGATAGCAGGAGAAAGGTGTTGCAAGGCAATCATCGGGAATAATTGGTCAGCGCGTTCTGGTATCGCGATGCCATTTTTATTCGCATAAATATAGAGTAATGCACCCATTCCCAAAAACAATAAATTCGCAAACACCAACACGATACTAAACCAAAACATATTCTTCTGCGCATCACCTAAACTCCTGCAAGTCAGATTCTTCTGCATCATATCTTGATCCAGCCCCGTCATCACAATCGCGATAGACGCACCGCCGAGAAACTGCTTCACAAAATTATTCGAGTCATTCCACCCACCTTCAAAAAAGAACATCTGCGAATACTCACTCTCGCGTATCGCGCCCACTACACCGCCAAATCCCACGCCCAGCGCGTTCGCAATCGCCCCAATCGTCAGCACCACTGCAGTCAGCATACACAGCGTTTGCAGCGTATCCGTCCACACAATCGTATTGATACCGCCACGAAACGTATACACCCAAATCAGCAAAATCGTCAAAGCCACCGTCACCCAAAACGGCACAGAAAAACCCGGCATCATATCAAAAATAAACTGAAACACCATCGCCACCAAAAACAAGCGAAAAGACGCCCCAATTGTCCGCGACAAAATAAAAAATCCTGCCCCCGTCCGATACGAAGTTCGCCCAAAACGCTCATCCAAATACGTATAAATCGACGTCAAATTCAGCCGATAATACAGCGGCAATAGTATCGTAGCAATCACAAAATACCCCAGCAAATACCCAAAAACCATCTGCATGTACGAAAACTCCATATTCGCAGCACCACGCCCCACCACGCCCGGAATCGAAATAAACGTCACCCCCGAAAGCGACGCCCCCACCATTCCAAAAGCCACCAAATACCACGGCGACTTGCGCCCCGCCACAAAGAAATTTTCATTACCCGAATCCTTGCCCGTAAAATACGACACCACCATCAGCAGCATAAAATACGCCACTACTACACACACAATTAAAGTAGGAGATAAACCGTTCATAAATTCATATTTTTGTATTTTGAACCACGAAAGACACAAAAACTAAACTAACGCAGAAGTGAACGAAGGCATCAAAGAAATTTCTTTATAATCTTCGTGTCCTTTTACGTTAAATTGGCTTAGTGTCTTTAGTGTCCTTCGTGGTTCAAACCGCCAAAATTACCTATTCTACAAACAAAACATGAGAAAAATCATAAAAATCCTCCTACACACCCTCGTCGTCCTCCTATTGACGATACTCACGCAGGTCGGCGGGGTAGTTTGGCTATTATACCTCGTGATAGCAAATAGGACGAAGATTTTTTTTATGGGAAAAAAGATAGCGCAACATCCTTTCGTTGGGTCGGGTCTTGGTCGCTTCGCGCTTCATCTTTTGGGCTTTTTCGCTTTATACGCGGTCGTTACTTTTCTTATCGTGCCGCCTCTCGCTAAATATGGCGGACGAGTCCCGCTCGCACTTTCAGCTACTGAAGATTTTCCCGTCAAACCCAACAATCGCCTCTTTTGCCTCGCCAACCGCCACTACGTCACCCCAAAAATGTACGCCACCCTCCAAGACATCGCCATCAATCTCAAAACCACCAACCCCGATTTCCAAATCGTCTATCTTGATGCTAATTTCCCTTTCTTCGACGGCTTTCCCTTACTTCCACATCTCAGCCACGATAACGGACGTAAATTAGACATCGCCTTCATTTACAAAGACTTAAAAACCAATAAAGCCACCTTCGGAAAATCCATTTCAAACTTAGGCTATGGCATCTGCGAACTCCCCCAAAAAGGCGAATACAACCAAGCCGCTGCTTGCGCCAAACAAGGCTTTTGGATGTACGGTTTTTTACAAAAAATAAATTCACGCAAAAAAAGAAAAACCACAATACACGAACCCCACACCAAGCAACTCATCCGAAAAATCATACGTCATAAGGACGTTAAAAAAATATTCCTCGAACCTCATCTAAAAACAAGACTTGGACTGCAAAATGAGTCTAAAATAAGATTTCACGGTTGTCATGCAGTACGCCATGATGACCATATTCACATTGAAATATAGTCCGCAGTTATTCAGTCCGCCACCCGCCGCTTGAACGTGGAACACATCTCGCGTTCAAGCGGCGGACTGCGGACTGACCGACCGCTGACGCGCAAAGCGCAACTATGGAAGATAAAATAGTCTGCTTCGTCACAGGAGGTACATTCGATAAAGAATACAACATGATTACAGGTGAGCTGTACTTTCAGGACACGCATTTGGACGAGATGTTTGAACGGGGACGCTCCACACTCAATATCACGGTGCGTACCCTCATGATGGTAGATAGCTTAGAAATCACCGAAGATGACCGCAACCTGATTGCCTATAATTGCGAACGCAGTTCATTCGATAAAATCATCATTACACATGGCACAGATACGATGGCAGAAACTGCTAAGTACTTGGCAGAGAGAGAAATAAAAGGTAAAACCATCGTCCTCACAGGTGCAATGATTCCCTACAAATTTGGTACATCATCCGACGGATTTTTCAATTTAGGCAGTGCTTTAGCCTTCGCGCAGACCCTGCGCCCGGGTGTGTATGTAGCCATGAACGGCAAATATTACGACTGGAATAA
>JAHDEO010000234.1:0-5042 GCA_020628725.1 Saprospiraceae bacterium | reverse complement strand
TGTTCCGTTTTCGGTTTATTGAAGGTGCGAATCGCAGCCTTATACTCCTTCAAAAACCAATTATTACGCAGCTTCAAGGCTTTCACCCAAGCATCATCCGGCGAATTACGTAGAAATTGACAAATATATAACTTGCTGAAATAGTTGTACAAAGCCCCCACAATCACGGGCATTGGATTATCTTTTGGATTAGCGGCAAAGTAATTGGCAATGCGTGTCGCCTTGAGTGTGTTGCCTGCACCGAGGGCTTTTGTTAATTCAAATACATTGTAATCTTTACTAATTCCAATATTATCCTCTACATGTTTCGGTGTGATTTTCGTACCTGTCGCCACATTCAACAACAACTTATCCAGTTCATTAGAAATCTTCGACAAATTAGTTCCCAAAAAATCCGCCACCAAACGACAAGCCTCCGGCGAAATCGTATAATTTCTATCCTTCAAATAATTCACAATCCACTCCGGTACTTGATTGTCGTATAATTTTTTCGACTCGAAAATGACCCCGTTTTTCTTAATTGCTTTCGCAAAAGCCGTCCGCGCATCCAGTTTTTTATGTTTATGACAAATCAATAAAAGCGTAGTCGGTGTCGGTTGTTTAGCATAAGCATCCAACTTACTAAGGTCGCGCATTTGCTGTGCTTCTTTTAGGATGACGACCTGCCGTTCTGCCATCATCGGGTATCGACGTGCCACATCTACAATAGTCTGAAAATTAGTTTCCTTACCATACAAAGTCGTAAAATTAAATCCCTTTTCTGCCTCACTTAACACCTTATTCTCAATATGTTGTGTGATTTTATCAATAAAATAAGATTCATCGCCATGTAATAAATACATGGGTTGATAATTCTTCTTTTTTAAGTCCGCGATGAGTTGTTGGTAGGTCATTTATTTATTTTGGGTAAAGGTACAAAAAAGCGAGTTTGCCATTTCAATTATTTAATCGTATTTTTGAAATATGAATCCGGTGACGCAGAAGAAATATTATACATACGAAGAATATCTTGCCTTAGAAGAGAAAGCCGAATATAAAAGCGAGTATCATGATGGGGAGATAGTACCATTATTCAGAGAAATTGTTGATGGTGAAGTAGTTGCGATGGCAGGCGGTTCGCCCAATCATAATCAAATTTCCGCAAATGTAATCACGGGATTAAACATTGCTTTGGACGAAAAAGACTGCATCGTATATACCTCTGATATGAAAATTCGGGTAGAAAAAGCCAAACGCTCATTTTATCCCGATGCTTCTGTCTTCTGCGGGGAATTGGAATACTTCAATGAAAATGAAAATACACTCACTAATCCTTTGCTGATTATTGAAGTGTTATCACCTTCAACTGCCGAATATGACAGGAGAGGTAAGTTTTTCTATTACAGACAATTAGAATCGCTCAAGGAGTATGTTTTGATTGAAAAAGATGAACCTTATGTTGATGTCTTTACTTTCCATGAACCGGGAAAATGGCTACTCGAAACCTATACCGAGTTTTCTCAAAATGTCAAATTAAACTCAATTAATGCAGCAATTCCTATGAGTCGCATCTACAAAAAAGTCAAATTCAAAAAAACGTAAAACGATTTTGTAAATCGTCACACCTAACATGAACGATTTCCAAAATCGTATTACGTCTACACAATCAAAAATCAAAAATCTCCCAATCAAAAATCGTTAGGTTTTCGTATGCATATCCACCTGCGGAAATGGAATACTAATACCTTCCGCATCAAAAGCCTTCTTCACATTTTCCTGCATATAAAAATACGTATCCCAATAATGCTCGCTATTACAAAACGGACGAGTTGCCAGATTTACTGAACTATCAGCAAGTTCTGCTACCACGACGCCCTGTTGTGGTGTATCCAGAATGTATGGACATTCATTTCCAACACGCAAAATAATCTCGCGCGCCTTATCAATACTGTCCTCGTATCCAATACCAAAAGTCAGTTCCACACCGATTTCGCCCTGCCCCGAAATATTGGTAATGACATTGCTCGTCACCACACCATTAGGAACGATAATTCGCTTATTATCAAGGGTTTTGAGGACGCTATTAAATACCTGAATTTCCTCCACCGTACCTGTATGACCGCCACCAATCGTAACTAAATCACCTGCTTTGTAAGGTTTAAAAATCAAGAGTAAAACGCCACTCGCAAAATGCCCCAAACTCCCCTGCAAAGCCATTCCAATCGCAAAAGCCAAGGCACTAAAAATCGCAATAAAAGAAGTCGTCTCAATACCAAACATACCCGCCACACTCAGCAAAAGCATAATCTTTAAACCCACACTAACCAAGGAGGTAAGAAAAGAACGGACAGATACATCCACATCGCGTTTTTCCATGATACTTTTGGCGGCTCTGACGATGATACCAATAATGAAAAAACCAATAATCAAGGTTAAAATTGCACCAACCACTTTAGGAGCCCATTCTGTGAGCATCCCGCTTAATTTGCTGAAATCTAATAAGTTTTCCATTTAATTTGAATGAATTTAAATAAATAATAACCAAAAACAGCCGCGAATTTATACGTAAGTTTGTAAGAAATGTTGAGTGTTGTGTTAATCTTTTGTGAAGATTCAAAAACACGCACCAAAGCAGCATTTCCGACCATCTACATTTCAGGCATCCAATTTGCAATCCAACTAATTACATTCAAAATACGTTGATATATTTAAGATACAGGCTGCTTTAGTTCAGTATAACTATCGGGAACGACCGAAAGGGAGTTTGTAATATTCACTCATTCGCTCATTCATAATTCACTCATTGAATTTACCATGCAAAAAATAACCATCATCACCATAGCCATAATTGCTACCTTAGCGATTATTATTTTTTCCGGCTTTCGCCAAAATGACCAACACACTATGTCCGATTTTAATGATAATTACGATGCCGAATGGCGCACGATTGACTCTTTGGAACGACAGGGCTTACCCAAATCTGCGCTTGAAAAAACCGAAGCCCTGCTCACCCGCGCCAAGTCTGAAAAGAACGCCCCGCAGACCGTCAAGGCATTGGTTTATTACAATAAATACCAATCCCAACTCGAAGAAGACGGCTACGTAAAGGCGATTTATCGCATGGAACAGGAAGCGGAAAAAGCAGATTTTCCCGCCCAACCGATACTGCAATCAATGGTCGGTGAGATGTACCAAAACTACCTCGACCAAAATCAGTGGCAATTAAGAAATCGCACGCAAACCCTTGATTTTAAGCAAGATGACTTACAAACATGGACAGCCGAACAACTCAATCAAAAAGCCATTGACCTCTACAACGCCTCGCTCACACACGAGCGCACACAGGAGGTAAAACTCGGTGATTTCAACGTCATTCTTACGGAAGGAAAACTAACAGAAAAACTACGCCCCACCCTCTACGATTTCCTCGCGCATCGTGCGATTGATTTCTTTATGAATGAACGCACTTACCTCACCCAACCTGCGTATAAGTTTTATATTGACCAACCGGAAGCCTTTGCATCTGCCAAGACTTTTGCAAAGCATAATTTTGAAACAAAAGATAAAACCTCCAATAAATACCTCACAATCTTGCGTTTGCAGGAATTGATTGATTTTCATTTAAAAGACAAAACACCCGATGCCCTCATTGATGCCGACCTCAAACGCCTTCGTTTTGTACATCAAAATGCAGTTATGTCCGACAAAGACGATTTGTATTTGAAGGCATTAGAAGATTTACAAAATACCCACAAAAATCATCCTGCCTACACCGAAATCGCGCTGCAAATCGCTACCATTTACGATAATAGAGGACAGAAATATAAACCTTCTCCCGAAGCTACTAATCAATTTGACAGAAAAAAGGCATACAACATTTTAAAAGAAGCTGCCGAGCGTTTTCCTGATTCATATGGTGCAGTAAAGTGTCGTAATATGATGAAAGGGATTGAAATAGGCGGTATCAAAGATCCCAGAATTGAAACAGTAAATCCCATGAATATCCCATTTTTAATGAAAATTAGCTATCGAAATGTAGAAAAAATACAAGTAAAGGCAGTAAAACTTGAAGAAGAAGACAATAAGAAGATGGATGGGAAGAAAGAAGAAGAACTTATCCAATTTTTCAACAAAAAAAAGCCCGTTTATTCAAATACTTATACGATACGTGATGAAGGAGATTATCAGGAATATAGCACAGAACTAAAAGTCGGTGGTTTACCGTCGGGAAGATACGTAATTATGGCTTGTCCTAATGAGAGTTTTGATATAGAAGATGCAAATATCGCTTATGCTTACACACATGTATCGAATATTAGTTTTTTCAGTAGAGATGAACCCGGCGGTGCTACTTGTTTTCATGTAGTTGACAGGGTATCGGGAAAGCCGTTGTCAAATGTCAAAGCCGAGTTTTTTCAAAGAGATTACAATCGTAAAACACGAAAATACAGCCCTAAACCCGCAGGAGAAACGACAAGTGATGAAAACGGATGGCTTATCAGAAAGGAGAATGTAGGACCAAGAGGATGGGTCAATGTCAAATTCACCCATAAAGATGACGTTCTACATCTTGACCAGAGGTTTACGTCTCGGTACAATTCCGTCACATATCCGTATAGCAGAAATGTTTTTGTAACATTCTTTACAGACCGTGCAATTTACCGCCCCAGACAAACCATTCATTTTAAGGGGCTTGCAATGAGTGTCAATGAAGCAGGGCTACCTGAAATTGCTCCCAACGAAGCCGTAACCGTTTCATTTTTGGATGTAAACCGACAAGAAATTGAATACGTCAGACTCACCTCTAATGAATATGGCACAATTAGCGGAACATTTACAGTACCAAGTACAGGCTTGACGGGGCAAATGCAAATTAAGGCTGAAATCATTTATAGTACTCGTGACCAAGGCTATAAATATATTCAAGTAGAAGAATACAAACGCCCCAAGTTTGAAGTCAAATTTGACCCTGTAAAAGAAAGTTATCGAGTAGGTGACAAAGTTACGGTAAAGGGTAAAGCACAAGCCTACGCCGGCAGCAATGTGGACGGCGCGAAAGTCGT
>JAHDEO010000233.1 GCA_020628725.1 Saprospiraceae bacterium | reverse complement strand
AGCTTCATCACCTCCCATCAATTCTAATTTCAAGAAATTGCAATTCTTCCAAAGAAATCAATGGAATAGTCGAATTATTCTGCGCCCATACCAAGACTCCGTCGGCACCACTGTCAAAGTAAACATAATCAGAACCATTGAATAACATATAAGCACCTTGGCGTGGGTCAGCACTAGCTTCCATTCTTTCTGCAAAACGGTTATCTATAACCAATGTATTAGGTCTATCAACTCCAAATTTAGCCAATGGATTATTATCAATTTGAGCAGTACCCCATGTAAAGTCAGGCTGTGCAGCCGTTGATTGGAAAGCACTATTTTGAATAATACCCAAGATAGTAGAAGCATTACCCGGATTACGCTTGATGGTTTGCATCAAATAGCGTGCTTTAAGTGCTTGTGCAGCAGCTACCCAAGCAGCAGCATCACCACCATAAATCAAATCATCTGCTCCCGGTCTTACAGGACCACTATCTCCTGAAAGGTCACTGATAGCTTGGTTTAAAAGATCCTGAACACCCGCGTATACTTGCTCTTGTGTATCATAAGCAGGCTTCAAGCTTTCAATACCTTTCAATGCATCGGAGAAAGGTATATCACCAAAGTAAGAAGTTGCATTACCATAACCAATTGCCAATAAAATTTTACCAATACCTGCGTAATGAGGTGCGGCCTCAACTTCGGCTTTATCAACAATTAATTGTGCACTACGAAGGCTACCCGCATACAAACCGGTTCTCCAATAGTTGTTGAATGTTACATCCGGAAGGACGTAATCTGTATATGCTACCTGTTGAGCATCAAAACCTACAAACTGTTGCATGATAATGCCTGCAACACGGGCCGGGTTGGTACCTTGATTGAAAACAGTTTGTGAAATCGCTTCAGGAAGCATAAGATTAAGGTCTACATCCGTCGGGCGAGTAGGGTCGATGTTGATTTCTTCAAGACTTTCACTACAAGCCGTTGAGAAGAGCATCAACCCTACAAATAATAATGATTTTATTATATTATTCATTGTTATTGTTTGAAGTTTAAGTTTAAATTTAAGTTTAAGTTTAAAACCGGGGTTTTAGCGAATGCTAAAACCACTAAATTTAGACTTAATCTTATGCTTAATCTTAAACCTAATTTTTTAATTAAAATGTAGCTCTCAATGCTACGTTATAACTCTTCGTGTTTGGCATGTTAAAGTATTCCAAACCAACACCGTTTGACGCACCTGTTAAGTTTGTCTCAGGATCGATGCCAGGGAAGTCAGTTGATAACCAAAGGTTACGACCTGTCAATGTTAATGAAAGATTTTCAAATGGCAGACCATCAGTAATCTTAGAAGGAAGGTCATAACCCAAAGAAACCTCTCTCAAGCGAATCCAAGAAGTATCATAAATACTTGCTTCTGTCAAACCACCGAATCCATAAAGTACCCAGTAGTTGCCACCAAGACCCGCAGCTGGATCTGCCAATGCAACAGGTGTGTTGTTGGGAGTACCATCTTCCATAACACCTTCAAAGACAACAACATCATTACGTTTTTCACTGGTCAATTCAGAAACCCCAAAGTAGTTCATGATACCACATGTACCACACCACATGTCACCACCTTTACGGAAATCAAGTAATGCTCCTATTTTCAAACCATCGGCAATAGTGAATGTATTACGTAAACCTGCCACCCAGTCAGGATTTGGGTCACCGTAAACTTGTGTACCTGTAGCTTGTAGAGGCCAACCGTTTGCACCTATAATAAGATCACCATTGTCATTGCGTTGGAAACCGGAGCCAAAAATAGCACCAAAAGGCTCACCGACTACTGCACGTGAAGATGTGGAGGTAAAGCCTGCAAGGAAGATGTTTTCAATTCCTTCTTTAAGTTCTTCTACACCATTCTCAACTTGAGTATAGTTTAAATCAATATCCCAACGGAAAACATTGTTCTTCAACTTCACAGGTGTTGCATAAGCTACTAACTCAATACCTCTACTAGTGAGAATACCTGCATTTTCTACAGCATCTGTAAATCCGGTCGTTGCTGGAAGTTGTACTTCAATAATTTGGTCTTTAGATTCTTGATCAAAGTAAGTGAAATCAAAGCCTAAACGGTCTTTGAAGAACTTAAACTCTGCACCAAGTTCAAGAGTTGTAGTTGTTTCGGGCTTGATGTTGGCATTACCCAATACAGTAGAACGCTCAAAGGAGTTAACTCCAAACGCAGGGAACTCAATACCACCGATGAAACCATCACCACCAGAAAAAGCTTGGTTGAAGTAGTTGGTGGTAGCATAAATGAAGGAAAGACCACCATCGTTACCCACTTTACCATACGATGCTCTCAATTTACCATACTGTAAAAAGCTATTGTTTGGTAAGTTCAACAATTCGGTGAATGCAAAACCAAGACTGGCAGAGTATGATTGGAAAGTATTCTTACCTTCTGGTAAGATAGAACTCCAGTCATTTCGACCAGTCAAATTCAAAAATAAGAAGTCATCGTAGCTCAAATCAGCCGTAGCGAAACCCGCTCTAATTTGTTTTCTAAAAAAGGTTTCGCCTGTAGTGATATCTGCGGCATTGCTGATATGATAAAAATCAGTCACAGAAAGAGTAGTTCCTGTTGAACCCTGACTGACAAAACGCGAATCAAATACGTTTTGACCAAGTGTAATACTTAAACCAAACTTGTCAGTTATCTGTGGACTCAAGGTCAGCAAGAGGTCAGAGTTTAGGTCACGATTCGCACTCAATGATTGCGAAACCGACCCTACACTTCTCCCCGGGTTGATGTCAAATGCATTATTACGGCGATCAGTATAGTGGTCAAGTCCGAGTTTGTAACTTAATCTTGCCCATTCTGTAATTTGATAATTCGCTGAAGCATAACCTATCAAGCGGTTCACATCATCACGGAAAGGGTTTTTGTTGACTGTCCAATAAGGATTATCGTAAATACCGAACGATATGAGCGCTGTGTACCGTCTGGATTGATGTAGCTACCTGTATCATCGGCGGCATCTCTTCCTTCTTTTCCATTACCATTGTCAAAAGTAGGGGAAGTACGCAACAGACCAAGCATAACACCCTGAATGTTAGAACCTCTCTGAATACGATTACCACCTGAATTGATATAGTTAGCAGAAAATCCAACATTAATTTTATCTGTAATCTTTGAATCTGTAGTTACTTTGAACGTATTTCTCTGGAAAGTCGCATTTGGAACAATACCATTAGAGGATGTACGCCCCGCTGAAACATAATAAGTATTGTTTTCACTACCACCTTGTACAGATAAGTTCAAATCATATCTATTCCCTGTGTCGAAGAAAGTGAATGGGTCGTAAATCTGAGCAGTTTGACCATTACCCGTACCTGCAGGTACTAAACGACCATTAGAATTGTAGAAGTACTCACTGTCACCGTCATACTCCAATTCAGATGCAGCAGGACCCCAGCTAAAGCCTTCACCTGTTTCAGGACCTCTGTGAATATTGACACCTCCGGAAGGGCGACCTTGTGCGTAAATACTTTGCCGTGCAGGCAATTTATTTACTTGGTCAATACCATAAGTAGCAGCCAAAGTTACTTTCGGTCTACCCGCAACACCTTTCTTAGTAGTGATGATAACTGCGCCGTTGGCAGCACGTACACCATATAGTGCTGTTGCAGCTGCACCTTTCAAAACAGTGATATCTTCAATATCATTTGGGTTGATGTCAACCGCACGGTTAGATTGGTCTACACCGGCTACACCAGCTCCTGATTCAGAGTTATCAATGGGTACACCATCAATGACGAATAATGGGCTGTTTGTACCGTTGATAGAAGTACTACCACGTACACGAATATTGGCAGAAGACCCCGGAGACCCCGAAGAACTACCTACTGTAACACCCGCAACTTTTGAACTAAGTGCTGTTACAAGGTTTGTTTCTTGAGATCCTACTATTTCTGTAGCATCGACATTCTGTGCCGAGTAACCCAGCGAACGTCTATTGGCTTCCAAACCTACCGCAGTTACGATAACTTCATCAAGGATTTCTCCTTCTGCCATTGTAAAATCAAGGGCATTAGAATCACCAAGTGCCAATTTCATATCACCATAGCCTGTGTAAGCTACCACGATAGTCGTAGCACCTTCCGGTACTTTAAGCGTGTAATTACCATCAATGTCTGTAGTAGTACCTACAGTGGTACCTTCTACAAATACGTTGGCAAACGGCAATGGAGAGCCGCTTTCATCTGTTACGGTTCCTGAAATGGTGCGTTGCGCAAAAGCCATGCTTATGCACATCAACATCATTGCAAAAACTAAAGTAAGATGTTTCATACGTTATTAAATTGATTTTTGATTAAAAAATTAAAACTTATAGATAGGTAATTGAACCTGATTTTATTTATGCTATATAGTCAGATACTACTACCCGATTTTTTATTTGGCGTCAAAAATAACGCTTTCTTTTGATTTATTAACTTTTCGTTAACTAATTAACAATAAAGGTCTTGAAAATGACGGTCAAATGGCAAATAAAAAACGGTTGCCGAAAGATTCGACAACCGTATATTTTCTATTAGTTCAAAAAAATAAGAACAAAATTGTTGTTAGCAATTACAACAATTATTTTGCTGCAAGTTAACATTTCTATCCACATCTCGCTGAGGCAGGGGCCACACTGCATCACAAGCATCGTAGCCAAGCGGTCCGAGTACTTCTTCTGCCTTACCACGACGACGTAAATCAATCAGGCGTTGTGGTCCTTCAAAAGCAAATTCTGTAAAACGCTCTTTCAAAATTGCATCTACATAATTGTCGGCATCCAATGTAATATCAGCCAATCCCGCACGAGTTCGGACTTGATTGAAGTAAGTGCTTGCTGTCGCAAAATCACCTTGTTCGGCAGCAGCTTCAGCAGCAATTAAAACCATTTCTGCATGACGAATGAAATAAATCGGATCGGTAGCCACACCTGCGTTGGCAGCTTCAAAACTTGGATATTTCAAACCATAAGCTGTTGTAAATGAACTGGTATCCAACGTAACTGCAAATCGCGCATCACCCGGTTCAAAGGCAGCTATCAATGCCGGATTAGGTCCAATAGAATATCTGCCTCCCAAATCAGAAGGTCCGTAAAAGAAGCCTAAATTATTACCATCATTTGTAGTAAAATTGAGCGAATAAATCTGGTCGTCAAGATAAGGAACAGTCGTCAAATCAAAACCTGCGCCGAGTACACCTTCGGCTTTAGATTGTGCCTCTGCCCAGTTGCCTTGGTACAAAGCAACACGCGCCAATAAAGCATTTGCAGCTTGCTGACTTGCTCTAAAATTGGAAGTAGCAGTAAAAAGATTTGTTGCTGCATCATTAAGGTCTGTTTTGATTTGATTGTAAAGGTCATCTTGGGAACTTACCGATACATTCAAAACATCTCCTACATCAGATGTCGGCGTAAGCACAAGCGGTACTTCCTGCCAAAGTGTTGTCAAATGTAGATAACACATGGCACGAAGGAATTTTGCTTCTGCTACGATGTTATTTTTTTCTGCATCTGTGAAACCGTCTTCGCTCACACCCGGTACGAGCGTGATGACATTATTGGCAACATTGATAACATCATACAAGTCCGTAAAAACAGAAGCCATCGTACCATTCGCAGGGAAAACATTCAAGTTACCAAACTCCAAACGAGTTGGGAATGTACCCGTAGCATCAGCTTCGTCTGAGAAAAATTGTGGCAATGCCAACCATCCGTCAAATACCAAAGTAGCATCTTGCACTTCGCTGTACACACCGTTGAGTGCGGCTTTTGCAGAGGCTTCGCTGGTGATCGCGGCTTCAGTTGGGATTGAATTGATAGGAGATACATCTTCCAAATCTGCACACGAAAACAGACCAAGCGACATAACTGCCATTAGTATTAAAAAATTATTTATTTTCATGATAATTGTTTTATAATTGTTTGATTGTGAAATTGTATAATAATATTTTTTATAACAAAATTGAACAATCAAAACATTGAGATAATTTGCTCAAGTTGCGGATAACCGCCAACTTGAGTAAATTCCAAATTCCAAGCACCAAATTCCAATAAAATATCGCGAAAAACACGTCTGAATTGGAATTTGGGATTTGTTTTTTGGAATTTTTCAAGTTGTCCTCAACTTGAATTAATTAGTTAATGTTGAATTGGTAATTTTGAATAATTTCATTCATTATTACCTAAATCTACTTTGGCACTCTAAATATTTTTGTGCTTTTTGAATCGTCCAAGTGGGTTTTAACCCCTTGTTTTCTCTCGGACAACGGGCTAAAGCCACGTTGGAAACTTAAAGTGCCAAAGTAGAACTAATAAATGATTGATTAATAAAACGTTGGTTTTTGATTACGTGTGAAACGAATCACGAATCAACGAGTCACGAATCACTATATTAGAATCCAACATTAATCCCGAATACCAATTGACGGGTCTGCGGGAAGGTTAAGAAATCCGTTCCCAAGGCAGTATTATTACCATCAAAGATATTGACCTCCGGGTCAAAACCTGAATATCCTGTGAGCGTGAATAAATTGAAACCACTCATAAAAATTCTCGCTCTGCGAACGCCAATACTTTCAGTCGCACTTGATGGAAGTGTATAGCCCAAAGTAAGGGTTTTGAGGCGTAGGTAATCTCCATCTTCTACGAATCGATCAGAGTCACGACGGTTATTATTCGGATCATTTCGGACGAGACGCGGAATCTCCGTTTGGTCGCCTTCCTGTTGCCATCTGTTTTCCCAAGCATTGCGTGAAGGCGCGAATACGCTGTTCATACCTTCGGTAAATGCGAGGTTGTTATTATAGATTTGGAAACCTGTGGCAAATTGGAAAAAGAAATTAAGGTCAACACCGTAGAAGCTAAGTTGGTTTCTCAAACCACCTTGAAAATCAGGCAATGCTTTACCGATATAAGTTCTATCATCATCATTGATAACGCCGTCGGGTCCGAGGTCGTCGGCAGTACCAAGAATATTGTCCTCACCTGCACCGCCTCCAATATCTTGGAATCGAATATCGCCGGGAGAAGCGGTAGCTTGTGTAGCATGTGCGTCAATCTCCGCTTGATTTTGGAAAATACCGTCTGTAACGTGCCCAAAGAAACTACCAAGCGGTTGCCCTTCTGCAACTCTATTTGCAAAACCGGCATCAAATGGAATCCCATCTACAAGCGCAACCACTTCATTTTTCAAATAACCAACAGTTAGCGTAGTTGACCAAGTGAAATTATCTTTCTTGATATTGGTCGAATTCAAAGAGAAATCTACTCCTGTGTTTCGCATTTCACCAACGTTTTGTAATACGGTTGTAAAGCCGGAGGTCGTTGGGATAGGTTTATCTAATAATAAATCCTCAGTATCTTTGATGTAAAAATCAATGCTACCGCCGATTCTGCCGTTTATGATTCCGAAATCCAAACCCACATTTGTCTGTGTAGTGGTTTCCCATTTCAAGTCGGGATTACCCAATTGAGTGGGTACAGTACCGGGAATATCTTGATAATTCGCACCACCTCCATACAATTGGAAAGCGTCGAAATTACCAAAGATGTTATTACCAGTTTGTCCCCATCCTACACGAAGTTTGAGCAGGTCAAAGAGTCCATTCTTCATGAAATTTTCTTCCGAAATATTCCATCCGGCAGATACACCGGGGAAGAAACCCCATTTATTATTGATGAATCTCGAAGAACCATCTGCACGGAAAGTACCCGCGAGGTAGTATCTGTTGTCGAAATTATAATTGAAACTACCGAAGTAAGATTGGATATTGTCTCCCGTAAAACTACCATTCGTAGTAACAGGTGTAGCCCCCGAAGAAAGTCCGGTGAAATCATCCGTCGGGAAGTCAACGGTTTCGGTATAAGTGCTATTGATTTTATCTTCTTGGAAACTCGCACCCGCTACGATTTGTATATTATTTTTAACGAAAGATTGATTAAAAATCAAAGTATTCTCATTGATAAATCTTTCATTTTTAATACCTGCATCTACACGACGTCCCGTTGCCGAAGATTGGAGGGTACGCGGCTCGTAGATTCTTTCATCCGAATCTATAAAATCTGTACCAAGTGAAGATTTGAAACTCAAAAAGTCGGTGATATTCCACTTGCCAAATACATTACCCGTAAAACGTCCTCTGATGATATTATTTTGATAATCCGTGACCGCAGCAACGGCATTTTCGATACCAAAAGCAGAACCCCAGCTACCGTCTTCATTTCTGATAGGCACAGCGGGTGGAATCAACAAAGATGCACCAAGTACACCGTAGATGTTGTTATCATTTTGAACTTGGTCAGTATTAGAGCGATTGTAGCCCATATTCATCCCAAAACTAAGTTGGTCAGAAATAATATGGTCAACATTCAAACGACCTGAAAAACGCTCGAAGCCCGAACTCTTGATGATTCCCTGCTCATCTTTGTAGCCCAGAGAAGCATAAATTCTGGTGGATTCTGAACCACCCGAAATGCCCACGCTGTACTCTTGTACCGGTGCAACTTGGAATACTTCATCTTGCCAGTTTGAATTTGCTTCACCGATGGGTCCGAGCAAATTGTCTTGTATAGATTGCCAAGAACGCTCTAAGCCAAGTTGGTCGAGGAGTGGTCCCCACAATTCGACAGAATAATCTTGGTATTCATCGCCTGTAATCGCATCAATTTTCTCCGGCAACCAAGCACTTCCGTACGAAGCGTTGAGGTCAACTTTGGTTTGACCTGCTTTACCCCGCTTAGTCGTGATAAGTACAACACCGTTGGCAGCACGCGAACCATACATAGCAGCAGTAGAGGCATCTTTTAGAACTTCAATGGATTCGATATCGTCAGGGTTAAGGTCGGAGATAACGGAGAGGTTACTTCCACCGATAGCTTCCTGCGAGAAGTCAAAATTATCCCCTGAAATAATAGGCACACCATCCACTACATAAAGCGGTTGATTGGAGGCGGTGATGGATGTTCTTCCACGAACATTTACATCAATACCACCACCGGGTTTACCGGAGTTTTTATTGACAGTGACACCTGCTGCCGTTCCTTGTAGAGCCGTTTCAAGACTCGGAAGCGGTACATCCTCAATATCTTCAGCAGACACGGAGGATACCGAACCCGTGATGTCTTTCCGCTTTTGCGGTGCATAACCTATCAAGACAACTTCTTCGAGTGATACGCCCGAAGTGAGCAGTGCATTGATACTGGCATCTGAGCCGAGGGCTTGCTTGAAGTCCTCATAACCTGTGAAAGATACGACGATGGTTCCGCCTTCCGCTTCTGCGGGAATTTCAAGCGAGTATTTACCGTCTATATCGGTTAGTGTTCCGATGGTTGTGCCTTCAATGAAGACATTGGCGAATGGAACGGTTTCGCCATTTTCGTCTGTGACTGTTCCCGTAATGGTGCGCTGTGCCATGACTGTCGTAAAGCCTAAAAGCAACATCGCGAAAACCAAAAAGAAATGTTTCATACGCTTAATAGATTGATTTTTGGTTAAAAAATAAAATTGAAGAGGTACATTCGATTTGTGTTTAAAAAGGTTTTTAATTTTCAAATATAAGTATTTATGTTAATTTTTCAGTAAAAAAGACATCAGAATAGCAAAAAAAGTCTGATAAACTACCTTTCAAATAGAAAGTAGCCTACCATTCAGTAAAATGATGGAATTATTGTAAAATAGTTTGTGTTGGTAAGTCGAGATAATATAATCTCTATTGAAGTTTACGCTACCCAAATTACAACATTTAGGTATTCAAAGCAAATTGTCGAACTTATGCAGTAACAGTTCCATAACAAAATCATTATGAGATTGTTAATTTTTCACAAACAATAACAATTTAATTATCAGTGAGTTGAATGTTTTTTTGTTAGCATTTAAAAAATATAAATTTTTATGTGTTAAAGTTGGACTTAATACGCCCATGTGAGATAAACTGCTCCCCAAGTGAAGCCGCCACCAAATGCGGTGAGTATGATTTTATCGCCTTTTTTGAATTTATCTTCCCACTCCCACAGGCAAAGTGGAATCGTACCACTCGTCGTGTTACCGTATTTTTCAATAGTAATAACCACCTTTTCGGGATTAATATCTATCGCACCGCCCACTGAGTCAATAATGCGTTTATTCGCTTGATGTGGAATGAGCCAGTCAATATCTGCTACGGTCAGGTTGTTATTTTTCAGGACGGTTGTTATTGCGCCGGACATTCCTTTAACCGCCGCTTTGAATACCGGACGACCATCCTGAAAGACATAATGTTCCTTAGCTGCCACCGTCTCTGCTGTAGCCGGACGCACCGAACCACCGGCTTTTTGATGCAAATACACACGTCCTGAACCGTCACTGTACAACTCCGAATCGTGTATGCCATCCTCATCTTTTGCAGGTTCGAGCAATACTGCGCCACCACCGTCGCCAAAGATGACACAAGTTGCTCTGTCTTCATAGTCTATGATGGACGACATTTTATCTGCTCCAACTACCACAACCTTTTTATGCGTACCCGATTCTATGAATTTCATCGCCGTAGTAATGGCATAAATGAAACCCGAACAAGCTGCATTAAGGTCAAAGCCAAAGGCATTTGTCGCTCCTATTTTATCGCAAATAATATTGGCAGTAGCCGGAAAGAGCATGTCAGGTGTCGTAGTCGCACATAGTAAAAAGTCTATCTCTTTTGCGTCCGTTCCAGTCTTTTCCAATAAGCCTTTGACTGCCTCTACACCTATATCGGAAGTGCCTAGCCCTTCACCTTTGAGGATACGACGCTCTTTGATCCCCGTGCGGGAGAAAATCCACTCGTCGTTGGTATCCACCATCGTTTCCAGTATGGCATTGGTTAGTCGGTATTCAGGTGCCCATGCGTGTATACCTGTGATAGCGGCTCGTATTTTCGACATAGTTGTTGGTGTATCAGTGTGTTGTTGTATAAGCAGTAAGCATCAAATAATCGACACTTTTGAACGTGTCTTTTTTCGTCATACTTCATCTATTTTTCGTCATGTAGCTCGGCTATATTCCTCAAAATGAGCTTCGTCTGACAAAAAAA
>JAHDEO010000232.1:4948-11087 GCA_020628725.1 Saprospiraceae bacterium | reverse complement strand
ACTTACTTGCGAACTTTCTGCCAATAAAAAACGTTTTCAAAAATAAAACTAATCACCAGTCATCAATCACGAACATGAACGACCAACAAACCAAACGAATCAGCAAATTCCTCAGCCTCGTATTACGCCATAAACCCGAAACTATTGACCTCAACCTCAACGAACAAGGCTGGGCAGATGTAGATGAACTTCTCGAAAAATGGGCAAAGCACCGCAAAAGTATCACGCTCAACCAACTCCAATATGTCGTAGAAAATAACGACAAACAACGCTTCACCTTCAACGACGACCAAACAAAAATCCGCGCCAATCAAGGACATTCTATAGATATTCAATTGGATTTAGACACCCAAACACCACCTGAAACCCTTTATCACGGAACAGCTACGCGCTTTTTAGATTCCATTTTTGAAAAAGGTTTAATCAAAGGCAAACGCCAACATGTCCACCTTTCTGCCGATACCGAAACCGCCACCAAAGTTGGCAAACGACATGGCAAACTTGCCATACTCATTGTCCAATCAGGTAAAATGCACGAAGAGGGCTTCGAGTTTTATCTTTCTAAAAATGGTGTCTGGCTTACCGACCACATTCCTCCTGAATATTTTGAACTACGCTCATAGTTGCTGCGTTTTACTTGCAAAATCGCCTCACGCCAAGTACCTTTGCGTTTTTAGTGAGTTGTCGTAAAAATCGTCTGTTCAACCACTTCGTCAACACAGCAACTCATCAACACAACAACTCGTCAATAATGAGTACAAGAAAAGAAAAAGACAGCATCGGCTACATCGACGTACCTGCTAATAAATATTGGGCAGCGCAAACGCAGCGTTCTACACAAAATTTCAAAATTGGCGGACAAAAAATGCCGATTGAAGTCATTCGCGCTTATGCGATTTTGAAAAAAGCTGCCGCACACACCAACCAAGCCGCAGGTGTCTTGGATGCTTCAAAAGCGAATTTGATTGCACAGGTTTGTGATGAAATTTTAGCCGGAAAACTCGACGACCAATTCCCATTAGTCGTATGGCAAACGGGTTCGGGTACACAGTCGAATATGAATGTCAATGAAGTCATCGCCAATCGCGCACACGTCATCGCGGGTGGTGCATTGACCGACGAAAAAAAATCCATTCACCCGAATGATGATGTCAACAAGTCCCAATCTTCTAATGATACTTTCCCAACGGCAATGCACATCGCCGCGTACAAATATTTGATAGACAACACGATACCAAGTCTCGAAGCTTTACACGCGACGCTACGCGCTAAGTCAGAGCAATTCAACCACGTTGTCAAAATCGGACGTACCCACTTCATGGATGCTACGCCCGTGACCGTCGGTCAAGAACTTTCGGGCTACGCTTCACAAGTCGAACATGGTATTCGTGCTATTAAAAATACGCTCGCACATCTCGCTGAATTGGCATTGGGTGGTACGGCTGTCGGTACGGGATTGAATACGCCCGAAGGCTACGCCGAAAATGTCGCTGCAAAAATCGCTGAACTAACAGGATTGCCTTTTGTTACGGCTGAAAATAAATTTGAAGCCCTCGCTGCACACGATGCCATCGTAGAAGCACATGGCGCACTCAAAACTGTCGCTTGTTCATTGATGAAAATCGGAAATGACGTGCGTATGTTGGCGTCCGGTCCGCGTTCGGGCATTGGTGAATTGAGCATTCCGGCGAATGAACCCGGCTCATCCATCATGCCCGGAAAAGTCAACCCGACTCAATCCGAAGCCCTCACGATGGCAATGGCGCAAGTCGTCGGCAATGATGTCGCTATAAACGTAGGCGGTATGACCGGACACTTTGAGTTGAACGTCTTCAAACCCATGATGATATACAACTTCCTCATGTCTGCCGGATTAATCGCGGATGCCGTGCGAAGTTTTAACGATAATTGCGTAAAAGGCTTGGAGGCAAACGAGCCGCGTTGCAAGGAAAACTTATACAATTCGCTCATGCTCGTCACCGCCCTCAATACCAAAATCGGTTACGACAACGCCGCGACCATCGCCAAGAAAGCCCACAAAGAAGGGACAACATTAAAAGAGGCAGCCATCGCCACCGGCTTACTCACCGCCGAGCAATTCGACGAATGGGTACGACCTGAGAACATGGTTTGATTATGTACTGATGTGTGGACGTGCTGATGTGCTGACGTGTTTCGCACTAAGAAATACGTCAGCACATCAGCACATCAGCACACCAGCACGTAAACACATCAGCACATTAAAATGAAGAAAAAAATCACAATAGAAGTCGGCTTGAATGAGCAAAATGTTCCCACAGAAATGACTTGGACTGCCGATGATGGTAATCAAGCACCGCAAGCGTGTAAGGCAATGTTATTGTCTCTATTTGATGAGGAACATAAGGATACCTTGAAGATTGATTTGTGGACAACGGAGATGCAAGTTGGCGAGATGGACCGTTTATTTTTCAATACATTACGTTCATTATCAGAGACTTATTATAATGCTACGAAAAATGAACGATTGGCGAATCAGATGCGTCAGTTTGCGGAGTTTTTTGGGGAGGAGACGAAGATTATTCCGAAGAAGGAAAGTTAAATTGACTCCAAACTATTTGAGGTTATGGTTCAATCACTTGTTTTCAATCAATACAAGTAATTACCAGCAATTCTTCTAACTCATTATTCATCAACGATTCATAGATGTATTTATCCGAGTAAATTTTGATAGTCGCTTGTTCTAAATTATTTTTTAATTGTCTCAAATCATCAATTCTATAACTTGTATAGTCCATACCTTTCGTCATATATATAATATCTATAACCTCTGTTGATGGAATTGGTTTCTTCAAAGGCAAATCAAGAACTTTAATCGGTATTGATTCGATAAATTTGTTTGAGGGATCCATTTTTCCATGAAAAGCCCATATCACATCGCCCAGAGGACTACAAAACTTGACTAATATACTTTCATAAATCCCTGCTATCTCATTGAAGGAAAGAGTTTTACCTTCATTAATTTTATGCCGGATGTCTTCTAAAAAACTAAGATAAACTTCAATTCTTTCATCAATTTTGACTTCAACAAAGTTTAAGAGAAAATCGGTGAACTCCTCATTTTCCTTATATCTTTCCGTCTTTAAATCATATTCTAATTCATCTAAAAATGGTTTTAATTCCTCTGTTTTACCTGACTCCTTAATCAAAATCAATTTCTCTGCATACTCTAAATATTTTTTCTTATAAAATATTTGATAGCTAAAATAGTGGTCTTGGAATATTTTACTCATTTATTTACAAATTACTCGAAGCCATAGCTTTATCTTCGTTTCTTTTGTTTTCTCTATTCAAAAAAGCTCGAATCAACTCCGTAATCTGCTCCCCTTCCGTCAAGAAGCCATCATGCCCATATAGCGACTCAATTTCATGATAATCAACTTCCGGTAAATGCTCGGCTAAGAAGCGTTGTTCACTTATTGGATACAATACATCCGATAGAATTCCAACCAATAAACAAGGCGTTTTTATTTGCGATAAAACCCGTTCACAACCACCACGTCCGCGCCCCACATTTTGCGTATCTAGTGCATTCATCAACGAATAATACGTAAATACATCAAATCTATCCACCAACTTCTGCCCTTGATAACGCAGGTAACTATCCACGCTAAACTCATGTGTACGGTCATCATTATCAGCTTGTTGTACTTCAAAACATTCAAAAGTGCGATAGGCATTCATCGCCATTGCGCGTGCGGCAGCGAGTCCTTTTTGACCTGCATCAGGGCGACGTTCTTGCCAAGTCGGGTCGGTTTCGATAGCCATACGTTGTGCGGTATGTATGCTGATTGCCCAAGCCGATTCCTTTGCCGTGTAAGCAATAAGTGCGAGCTGTTCAAACACATCGGGATACTTATACGCCCATTCTAATAATTGCCCCGCTCCCATCGAACCACCTACACCAACATGTATTTTTTCAATGCCCAAATGCTCTCGCAATACCTCATGCACTTCCATCATATCCCGTATCGTAAATGCCGGAAAATCATGGTAATACGGCTCTCCCGTATTCGGATTTGTACTAATCGCAGAGGTCGTACCATATGGCGAACCCAATATATTCGGACACACAATAAAGTAATCCTTCGGATTGAAAAAATCCTCTTCGCCAAACAACCCTTTCCACCACTCAAATACATCTGAACTCGCCGTAAGTGCATGGCACACCCACACGACTTTACTTTGCGGAGTATATTCGCCGTAAGTGTGATATGTGATGTTGAGTTCTGCCAATTCACCACCTAATTCAAGCTGTAAGGGTGCAGTATGTTTGTAATTCTTCATGATGTGTAATGATTGTGAGATTGGGGAATTGTGGGATTGTATTTGTTTTTTTGAATAATCGAAAAGTCTTCCTAAATAACGTGTAATATATTATTTTTTTCGCACAATTAAAATTCGAAACAAACGTAGCGTAATGCCTGTTCAATATCTGCAATGATGTCATCAATGTGCTCCAGTCCCGTCGAAATGCGAATTAAGCCATCTGAAATACCCATTTTAGCACGAGCTTCGAGTGTCAATTTTGAATGTGTCGTTGAAGCGGGATGCGTGGCAATAGAACGTGCATCGCCCAGATTGGCACTCAGTGAAAACATTTTCAATTTATCCAAAAAACAAGCCCCGTGTTTCAATCCGCCTTTCACCTCGAAAGTAACAATACCGCCGCCTTGCCGCATTTGCCTACGCGCAATATGCGCCTGCGGATGTGAATCCAAAAAGGGATAACGTACCCAATTGACTTGTGGATGAGCTTCCAAAAAATTGGCTAATTGTAGCGCATTCGCACAATGCCTATCCATCCTAAGTCCCAGTGTTTCAAGACTTTTTGACAGAATCCAGGCATTGAATGGTGCCATGCTCGCGCCCGTGCGTCGCACAAATTGACGAGCAGCATCTACGTACTGTTGTTCACCTGTAATGACTCCACCAACTACACGTCCTTGCCCGTCGATGTATTTCGTTGCTGAGTGCGATATGATGTGCGCGCCAAATTTCGCGGGGTTTTGCAAATAAGGCGTTGCAAAGCAATTATCCACATTCAAAATAAGATTATGCGCTGCTGCGAATTGTCCCGCTACCTCAAGCTCGATGATGTCCAAGCCCGGATTTGTGGGTGTTTCGAGGAATAACATTTTGGTATTCGGACGGAGGTGTTGCACCCATGTTTCGGGCTGTGTAGGCGATACGAGTGTCGTCTCAATATTCCAACGAGGCAAGGTATCCGTCACCACCTGAAAACTTGAACCAAACAATGAACTCGATGCCAAAATATGGTCGCCCGGCTCCAATATCGACACAAAACTCGTAAACACCGCCGCCATACCCGAAGCCGTTCCGAAGGCATCTTCACAACTTTCGAGCGCAGCGATTTTCTCCTCAAATTCGCGTACATTCGGATTGGTATAACGGCTATAAATATTGGCTTCTACCTCTCCCGCAAAGGCAGCACGCATGTGTTCGGCATTGTCAAAACGATAACTGGACGTATTGTACAATGGCGTCGAATGTTCGCGCTGCCGGGTACCGGGCATTTGTAACCGTATGGCTTTTGTTTCAAATTGCATTTTATATGAGTTGTAGAGTTGACGAGTTGATAGTTGTCGTATTGATGTATTTTGCTTTGCAAAATTTCTACAACTCGACAACTCATCAATTCGTCAATTCGTCAATAATTTCAAACGAGTAATTTATCTCTGCTGCCTTTTGTAACATGACGGATACCGAGCAATACTTGGTAAAAGTCAGTTCCAATGCACGTTCTGCTTTTGCTTCGGGGATGTCGCCGTAGAGCTTGTAGTGTACGTCGATTTTCGTAAAAACAGCGGGTGTTTGGTCGGTGGCTCGTTCGCCCTTGACTTCTACCTCGATGTCTTTGAGGTCGAGTTTCATTTTACCCAAAATAGTAACCACGTCAATACTGCTGCATCCCGCCACTGCCATCAAGACAGATTCCATCGGGCTGACCGCTTTTCCGCCTCCGGCGATTTCGATGCTTTGACCTTTTTCATTATTGCATTCAAAGTGCATGTGGTCGTCGAGTCGTTTTAAATTAATTTTCATGTATGTTAGTGTTGTAGTGTTGTGGTATCGTAGT
>JAHDEO010000232.1:0-4848 GCA_020628725.1 Saprospiraceae bacterium | reverse complement strand
AAAAAGGAAAGTAAAAGGAGGTAAGTCCAGTTATTATCTTTCCCATTCATATGGGTTGGATGTAGCACCTTTGTCTATTACAGATTCAGACCGGTTGCTAAGGCTTCGCAGGGCCAATTCCCTCCACCTTTCTTGATAAAAGGGACAAGTCACGACTTGTCCGTACATGTTTAGGCTTAAAAATTTGATAATCAATTTATTGACTATAATTCAAACTAAAACTTATGTTTATTTTGATACCTAAACGAATAAAAAATTTGAAATAACTTGCGGCAAAGATATGATTATTTTGGAGAATGGGAAATAAAAAAGCGTTCTTATGATTTTTCACAAGAACGCTTTAAGAATGTTTTATAGTTTTCTATTTCAATAGCTTTCCCTTTCCCAGCAGTTCATTTTTTTCATTTAAAACTTCATAAAAATACAAACCTGCGTTCAATTCATTTACATCATATTGATTTGATAATGAATTATTTAAAATGAATGCTTTGATAATTCTTCCATTTATATCATACAGTACAAATCGCTCTGCGCGTATAGGTAATTGAGATACATCTATTGTAATTTTATCATTAAATGGATTTGGGAAAACCTCAATTGAATCATCATGTAGAGGTTGATTTATATTGACTTCAGTAGAATCGAATACTACTTCAATCATATATGCTATAGAATCGGAGCAATTATCACCATCGTCCCATGAATAGGTAACCTCATATATACCGGGCTCAAGACCGGATGGGTCAAATATAGCTTGCCCCGCACCTGTATCACTAACCCCTTCGCCAGTGAATGTAGCAACTCCACCGGGAGCATCAAAATTGACGGTAAAGCAATTCTGATTATTATTGTCAAATTCACCTGCCGCAAGTATGTTGGCAAGCGAATCATTGAGTGCATAGTCAATGATTTTGTATTGAAATACACCTGTTTGTGCCGCATCACACCAAATAAAAGAATAACTCGCAGTAGGATCTACATATTCACTAAAAGCGATAAAATCGGAATTATCAGGAATTTCCCCTAAATACGCACCGCCCATATCATTGTATCCCCAGTAAGCAAGTAACTCTCCTTCGCCGTTGGATTCATTATATATTTCAAGAGAATTTTCAGAGGCTGTGGTAGAATCTGTCGCTATATAAATACCAAAAGCGGGGGTTATGTAGCCGTCAATTTCAGGTATATTACCGGGTGTGGCAATGAGTTGAATTGGGGGGGCGGTAGTAAGTATGTTTTCGGGAAATGGAACTAAACCATCGGGTGTATTTTGCAAAAACCTGACCTCGCGACATTCAATGATAGAACAGTTTGTAGTTGCCATACCCCCTGTTTTATTAACAAACATTTCGCTCGCTTGACCAGAAAAGTTTGTAATCAGAAATACATATACTTCTCCTGTTTGGGCATTGGGGATGTCGGCTACTTCTGTCGATTGCGGATTGTAGCTGCAATCGACTCCATCACCATTTACGCAACCATCAAAACCACTACAGGGAACGCCATTGGGACAAACCCCGCTGAAAGGACAATTGGTTTCCTGTGCTTCGAAGGAACCGCACCTTTCTTGCGCTGTCTGAACATCTGCAAAAGGACCATAAACAATAAAATCAACATCAACATTATTGGAGTTGGTCATAGTGATTTCCAAATAGCCCGGTTCTTCTATTTCAAGGTAATACCACGCAGGATTTGGTTGGGTCCCAAGACAGCCGTATTGATTACCGGGTTCAGCCAGTATATTATTCGTACTCATGGGAAATGATGCGCCGGTATCTGTACAAAAAGGTTCCATTTCTGCACAGGTAGCCCCTTGGGCAGAGAGTAATGAAGGAGTGATTAACACAATTATGAAAACAAATAAAAAGGCGTATTTTTTCATGGAAAAATTGCTTAGTTGGTAAAAATCTTATTCTGAAAAATATCGGGAAAAGATGAAGCTGAAAGTTTCAGGAATTCATGTTTGACTTAACAAATATAAGGTGATATTTAGCTAATAAAAAATATACAGATGCTTTTTTTTGAAATACATTTATAATTGATTTTAATCATATTTCGCAAAAAGAACGCATGTATTACAGCAAATTCACATTGATATTGTTTTTTATATTTTTTAGAAAAAAGGATACCTTGACTGCATTTTACTACAGTCTTTGTGAAGCAGAATTTATTAAAGGTTAGGTAAAAGTATATTGTATTTTCTGAAAATATATTCTATAGATTAATGCTAATTTCAGGTTAACTCAACATTCTATAAAATGCTTTTCCATACATAAATAATCCCAACAGCATAATCACCACTCCAATCATAGATAGAAACGTACCGGGCATTTTGAAAGAAAGCACAATAGCCAATACAAAGCCAAATAAAGCTAATAATAAGCCCCATATCATATCTGTTTCGATGGCAGTACCTTTCAGAAAGTTGGAAAAACGACTCATTTATGTGACAAAATAATTTTGAATGGATAAATATTGAATTTTGAATGAGTATACGATTCTATCATCCAAAATCACTCTTAAAGTTAATCAACTCTAAGCAAAAAATGAAGTCTAAATTTAAGAATAATCTTAAATTTAAATTAACTCATATATTAAACGCTGAAAAAAAGCCGATTAACTCTGTTTAAAGAAAGAATCTACAAATTCGCGTTTGTTGAATATCTGTAAATGATTGATTTTTTCTCCTACACCAATGTATTTTATCGGAATTTTAAACTCATCTGTTATACCAATCACTACCCCACCCTTTGCTGTACCGTCGAGTTTGGTCAATGCCAGTGATGTTACGTCAGTAGCTTTAGTGAAATGCTTGGCTTGTTCAACGGCATTTTGTCCCGTAGAAGCATCGAGTACGAGCAAGACTTCGTGAGGTGCGCCGCCGAGGGCTTTACCAATCGAACGGTTGATTTTGGAAAGCTCATTCATCAAACCAACTTTGGTATGCAATCTACCCGCCGTATCGATGATGATAACACCTGCGCCTTGTTTGATACCATATTTTACCGTTTCGTAAGCTACGGCTGCCGGGTCTGTGTTCATTCCTTTGCTGTAAAAACCACAACCTACACGCTCCGACCAGATTTTGAGCTGGTCTACCGCAGCAGCACGGAAAGTATCCGCCGCGCCCAATATTACATACAAACCTTTATTGTGATATTGGCTGGCGAGCTTGCCGATAGTCGTGGTCTTACCAACACCATTGACACCTACCACAAGAATAACGCAAGGACGTTCCTCCGAAGGTAGGTCGTAATCTTCCATGTCTTCGGTGTTATTTTCCGTGAGCATTTGAACGATTTCATCACGCAAAATTTCATTCAACTCGCTCGTATTCACATACTTATCACGCGCTACTCGTGCTTCTATACGCTCAATAATTTTGATGGTCGTATCCACGCCCACGTCCGAAGCGATTAGGACTTCTTCGAGATTATCCAGTACCTCTTCATCTACTTTGGATTTACCCGCTACGGCACGCGAGATATTTTCAAAGAATCCCGTTTTGGTTTTCTCTAAACCTTTATCGAGGTCTTCTTTTCTTTCTTTATTGAAAAAATTGCTAAATACGCTCATGGTTGTAATGAGTGAATGTGTGAATTTTGAATGAATGAATTATTAATGCTACAATGCGATAATGATGTAATGCTAGAATGGAATGAGTGAATGAGTGAATATCTTTATGTGTATTTATTTTCTTAGTAACGATAAAACAATATATCAAATTACGCATTAGAAATATTCACTCATTCAGTCATTGAAAATTCACTCATTTCATTGTAGCATTATCGCATTGAAGCATTGTATCATTAACAAAAGACAAAAAGGCTTCCCTCAAAAAGAGAAGCCTACTGAATATATCTTTAACACGGATAAGGTGAATTACTTCTTGTCTGCAAAGAATTCTTTCACGTTATCTTTGTGTACCATTTGTTGCTTGTAAGTATACTTACCTGTTACCGGATCTTTAACGGCTTTCACCACTTTTACGTAATCTTTACCTGAACCGGCGTTCGCGGCACGTTGTCCTACTCTTGAGTTCTTAGAAACTTTCTTTGCCATGATTAGTAATTTTGAATGTTGAATGAATGAATTTTGAATGACACAAAACCAAACACTCGAATATATTACTTGTATGATGAAAACAAATTGTAACTGAAAGTTATAAAGTCATGAAATCAAGAACTTTTTTAATTTTCATTTACATTTTAATTTTCATTAATTACTTAATTTCTTTGTGAACAGTGTATTTTTTCAAAATGGGATTGTATTTCTTAATCTCCAGACGGTCCGGAGTATTCTTACGATTTTTCTCGGTAACGTAACGAGAAGTACCCGGCATACCACTTGATTTATGCTCTGTACATTCTAATATAATTTGTATTCTGTTACCTTTACTTTTCTTTGCCATGATATTTTGAGTAACGCTGTCAATCTGACGGCGATATTATTTTAATTTAACACCTGTGTCTACGCCTTTCTGTTCTAATTCAAGCAAATATGCATAGATACCTTTCTTATTGATATTGCGCATTGCTTTTGCACTAAGACGTAAAGTTACCCACTTATCCAATTCGGGAATGAAGAAACGCTTCGTGTGTACATTAGGTACAAAACGACGCTTAGTTTTGCGATTTGAGTGCGAAACGTTGTTGCCCGAAATCGGACGCTTTCCGGTAAGTTGACAAACTTTAGACATAATCTAATTTTGTAATTAATTTTGAATTTTGAATGATAAATTTTGAATTGATAATCATTCATAATTCAAAATTTACTCATTCAAAATTAATAGTGGTGACTCTGCCAGGGTTCGAACCTGGAACCTCCTGATCCGTAGTCAGGTACTCT
>JAHDEO010000231.1 GCA_020628725.1 Saprospiraceae bacterium | reverse complement strand
TCATTGAAGAACCGGAGGAAATTGTTGAAGAAATTGAGGTGACAGTTGAAGAGAAAATGCCGGAAACACCTGCCGTTGAGGTTGTAGAAGAAATCGAAGTTGAAGAACCCAGACTCACCCGTCGTGAAAGAAGGCGTCAACGCGAAATAGAAAATACGGATATTATCATTGAAGAACCGGAGGAAATTGTTGAAGAAATTGAAGTTACCGTTGAAGAAAAAATGCCGGAAACGCCTGCCGTTGAGGTTGTAGAAGAAACGTTGAAAGTCGAAGTGGAGGAAGAAATTGAAGTTGAAGAACCCAAACTCTCTCGCCGCGAAAGAAGACGTCAACGTCAAATTGAAAATGTTGACATTATAATAGAAGAACCCGAAGAAGTTGCGGAAGAAATCGAGGTAACAATTGAACCTGAGCCTGTAAAGGAACCTGAGATTGAGATGATAGAAAAAGAACCCGCAGCGAAGCCGGAAAAACCAAAAGCAACAGTACCAAAAGCAGAATCAGAAGTAGAAGATATGGTCATGGAAACCCCAAGTGCGCCAAAGGTAGAAGTCAATATCCAGTCTACCGCATTTGAAATAGAAGAAGCACCTCAATTAGAGATTGAGGCAAAAATGCCGGAAATAGAAATTCCATCTGCAATAGAAAATGAAGTAAAAAACCGCCCCGTTAAATTGTCGCGTAAAGAACGACGAAAATTGAGGCAAGCTGAAAGTTTTGAGATGAAGGCAGATATACCCGAAGAAACCCCCGAAGTGGAAGTTACGAAAGAAAACACCCCCGAAGTCACAGAAAATGAAGCAGTAACCATCGTGAAAGACCCTGAGGAAGAGGCGATTATAGCTGAAATCGAAAATGCTGCCGAGCAAAAAGCAAAACTGTCAATTGATGTCGTGGATATGCCGAGTGCGGAGCCGCTTGGTGTACGTTTGAGTGACGAAGCATCACTGGCAATGACCGATATTCTCACAGCAACACCGCCTGAATCTGTACCGCCGGAAGTTACTTTTTACGATGCAAAACTCAAACTCATCGTAGGTGAAATGGAAGCCCTTGCCTCCAAATCTGCCCTGCTGCCTTCGGGTATGAAACGCATCAATGACAAACTCTCTACCATAGAAAGTCAACTGCTGAAATTCGATGATATGCGCTCCGAACCGGAAACTGCCAAGTACATGAATTTCATGCAAATGAATATTGATATTTTACAAAATGTGGCAGGTGATTCCAACGCCAATGCACCGGACGCGATGCTCATGGAACCGGAACCAACTCCGCCTCCCACACCCACGACTGTATCCACTCCTGCCCCTGCACCACAAGGGGCGCAAAAGATATATTTTATGCGAGATTCGGAAGATATAGGCTTCAGATTTAAAAAGGAACTTGAAGCACTTGCGGCAACAGCAAAAGATATTCCCGGATTTTATCTCATTATTGATGACATGAACGAAAGCCTTCAAAATGAGTCAGTTATCTCTAAAAGTCGCGCTGAAAATATCCGCGAATTTCTACAGGAAGAAGGCGTTGCAAGTGAGCAAATTCGCAGCCGCTATTTTGGAAATACACCTGATGAACTCACAGCACGCCCCGCTATGATTATTCAAATTGTGGATAATTGATTTAAATGAAAAATATCAAATTAAAAATGTAAAAGTGCCTACAGTCTGAATAAGATAGGTTTTTATTTTCTTGTTTGTTTACTTAATGAATTTAAAATCAAATAAATACAGATGAAATACGTTAGCTCCGCGTCCTGCAACTTTTACATTTTACATTTATTATTTTACATTTTACATTTCCAAAACCCTTGCAAGTCATCCTAAAAACACCTAATTTCGCATCAGCAAAAGTGCCAAGATAAGTTCAAGCGCAAGTTCAAGTTCAAACTCAAAAACTAAATTTGCTGAAAGCAAATTAACACTTGAACTTGAACTTTCCACGATAACGACCACTATCGGCTGCCGTTGTCCACGTGCGTGCGACTTCCGCAAGTCGGTTTTGCTCGGCTCATATTGATACCATAACTGTTTTTTGATTCAACACTTTTTATATTGGGGACAAGCGCGAAGTGACTAGGGCGGGCTCCAGCCGTTGACTTGTCCGGTTTCTCTGCGGAGAACGAGGAGATTACTGAACCACCAAGGCATCCCCATCCATGTCTTTCGGGGATTCAAAAAACCCCCTTGGTATTAATGTGGGCATTTTTTTTTGCGGTAAACGGTGTATTACGCGAACAATACATTATCTTTTTTTACAAAAAGACATACGAACAAATTTCGTCTACCGTCTACCGTCTACCGTTCGCCGTTCCAATTCTTGTGCTTTGCCTTCCTCACCAATACTGCGATATGCCTTTACTGCGTTATTCAATACATTTCTATTTGGTCCGATTTCGATAGCTTTTTCGTAGTAATATAAGGCTTTTTGTACATCGCCCGCATTCTGATAAATGGCACCTACATTGCCCAATGCACTCACATTCTTTGGTTGCCTGTCCAGTATTCTCAACCAATATTCCAATGCCTTATCGTAGTTTTTTTCGTTGAAATAAATCACGCCTAAATTATTCAAGGCATCAACATAATTTGGACTGTATGTGAGGATGCGTTCGTAGGTTTGTCGGGCAGCTTCGATATTGCCGAGCGACATCAAGCAAACGCCTTTATTGTACTCAGCCTCGCTATATTGAGGTAAGATTTTCAAGGCATTATCAAAATGCGGAATAGCTTGTGAAAAATATTGACTTCGGAGATTCGGTTCGCGAGTAGCCTCTCCTTTTTTCAGTATATGAGAACCGAAGTGATTATGCGCCCGTGCACTATTGGGAGCAGTGATTAAGCCGGATGCATAGAGCGTATCGGCATTTTTCCAGACACTATTTCGTGTGATGGTCTTGATGCTGTATAATGCAGTGATAACACCAATAATTACAAGAAATGTTTTGGCAGATGCTAATGATTCACCTACCTTCAAATAACGGTGCAACAACCACGCTACAACCAAACAAAATCCAAGTGTAGAGCTGAAAATAAAGCGTTCTGCCATCGTTGCGCCCACCATTAATTTGGGATGCAGATTCGCTACTAATAACAACATCACCACAAACCAAATAATACCGTATGACACGGGAGATTTGCGTCGTAAGCCCCAAAAAGCCACTACTGCCATCCCCACATAAAGCGCCAGTGCAGCAAGCGTTCGCCAATTACCCCATCCCACCAAAGGCACTTGGTTATAAGAATAATCAAAACTCAATGGATGCGGAAAAACCAACAAACCAACATACCGTCCAAGTATCGAAATTGTCGTTGCCAATCGCTCTGATACCGACTCTGCACCCATCAAACTATTATTGATGACAAGCATATCCGAATCGAAAGTCATGCTATCCATCGCTGCCATCCGAAAGAAAAAATAAATGGCAGCGACAATCAAAAACAAAGCACTGTGAGTGAGGGTAGTTTTCAAGGGAATTTTCGTAAAAAAATACAAAGTAAATGGTACAAGTCCGAACATTGCCAAACCCGTTTCTTTTGATAATACACACAAAAAATAGAAGACCAAACTCACCAATAACCATATCGACTGCTTCGTGTGTATTTGACGCATAAGCGCGTATAAGCTCAGCATCATAAAAGTAAATGCCAACAATTCGTCGCGACCTTTTATATTTGCAACTACCTCTGTATGAATAGGATGTGCAATAAAAAGCACCGCAATTCCAAGCGACAACCAAACGCTTTCTTCTCTAAATATTTGTCTTAAAAATAAAAATAAAAACACGCCTGATAGCGCGTATAACAAAACATTGAAAAAGTGGTGAACGGTAGGATTGTTGCCGAAGAGTTGTTTTTCGATAGCCATATTCGCCAAGACTAAAGGGCGATACGATTGGTCATTTTTACCATTAAAACCATACAAATAGCCGTGCGTAAATATATCATCAATACCTGAAAAACCCTCCTGCACAAAACGATTACCAGTCGTGATAATCGGGTCATCAAGTACGTAATCATGAGTAATCGTATTGGCGTATAATAGGAAGCCTAAAAGGAAAATCCCTATCACAAAAGCGGAGGGTTTAAACCCTCCGCTTTTGTGATTTTCAGTTGATGAAGGTAATGATTTACTATTCTTTTTTGACATTTTTAATGATGAGTTGATGAATTGTCGAGTGATACGAATCACAAATTAACTAATCACGAAGCTACTGTGTTCTTAGGAAATTACATTTCAAGCCTTCTATCTTCTTAATTTGCTCCAAAATATTATCGGTTTCAGATTGCCGTAAGGCAAATTCAATCAAACCCGCAGCCTCAAACTCCTGCTTAATTACGTTCAAATCGGCTTTTTTTACAAAATTCATGACATCACTCATAATCTCGTAACCGAAAGTGAGTTGGTATACATTATCGACGGTTTTTTCGATGGTTTCGGCTTGTTCGAGCGCGTCGATAGTCGAGCGTTTATAGGCATTAATTAAACCCGGAACACCGAGTTTTGTACCACCAAAATAACGCACCACAACGACCAATACATTCGTCAATCCAAAGCTATCAATCTGCCCCAAAATCGGACGTCCGGCTGTACCGGAAGGTTCACCGTCGTCGTTGGCGCGGTACTGTGTGCCGTCTGTGCCCAATCGCCACGAAAAGCAGTGATGCCGTGCCTTCGGGTGGAGTTTGCGGACTTCTTCGAGGCAATCTTTGATATCGTCTCTGTTATACACCGCATAGGCGTAGGCGAGGAATTTACTACCTCTGTCTTTAAATTCGCCTATGGTTGGGGCAGTTATGGTTGTATATAAATCGTTCATTATCGTTTTTCTTGTCTGACTTCTGACAGTGAAAACGGTCTGACAATAAAATGGTCTGACCTCTACTCAATCAAGAATTAACACAAAATAAATCATATAAATTGAATCAAAAGTGGCATTAGTCCGTAAATATCGTTAAATTGCCTAAGTATTTGAATTGATAAGTAATTTTTGGAGTGCAAATTTTTTGTTTTTTATTCAAAATTTATCCTGATGACTATCGGAACACTCATTCAAAATTACTTAGAATCCTCTCCGTAGTTGTTTTTTTTAAGTAAGAACCAATCACGCACAGGTAGTTTTGAGGCGTAAAATACAACCCGATTTTTAGCAAATTTCATCTTTATGCGGTTGGAAAATAAGCAATCAACCGCGACTTTCGTTTTGTGTGTGTTGATGTTCAAGGCTTTTTGACTTCTTGATGTTCTACTTACCCGATACGATTGTTATTTTTTGTTTTTTAATTTTTTATCATGAACATTTTTGTAGCAAAACTCAACTACAACACTACGGAATTGGACGTACGTCAATTGTTTGAACAGTACGGTACAGTAGATTCTGTCAAAATTATCACAGACCGCGATACGGGACGCTCCAAAGGTTTCGGATTCGTGGAAATGCCTGATGACGAAGAAGGCTACGCAGCAATCAACGCCCTCAATGAAGCCGAAGTAGACGGTTTTAACATTGCCGTCAAAAAAGCAGTACCTCGTGAAGAAAGAAACAATAACCGACGCGGTGGCGGCGGTGGTTACAATCGTAATCGCGGCGGCGGTGGCGGCGGTTACAACAGAGACCGTCGTGGCGGTGGCGGCGGTGGTTATCGCGACCGTCGAGACAGCGGTGGCGGCGGTGGTTACCGTCCGCGCAAACGCAGAGATAGCTGGTCGGATGATAGAAACCGCGATCGCGACCGTGACAGCAATAAAGACTGGTAAGAGAGTTACGAGTTAGCGAGTTACGAGCTAATACGTTAATGAATACAACCTGTAAGGATAAAATCCTTGCAGGTTTTTTTTATTTTTAAGTGAAAAAAATTAAATACACTATGAATGTTGTAAGTGAAAAAAACGAAGCGGTCACAACCATATTAATCAATCGCCCACAGGTAAAAAATGCCGTCGATGGCATCACTGCCCAACAATTGGCGGATGCATTCAGAGCATTTGAAGCAGATGAGACAGCATCAGTTGCGGTATTGGGCGGTGTTGGTGGTACTTTTTGTTCGGGGGCAGATTTGAAAGCCGTAGCAGGAGAAGGTCAAGCTAACCAAACGACACCCGATGGAGATGCACCGATGGGACCAAGCCGAATGTTACTTTCAAAACCCGTCATTGCGGCTATATCCGGTTATGCGGTCGCGGGTGGCTTGGAGTTGGCACTGTGGTGCGATATGCGGGTAATGGAACGCTCGGCGGTGATGGGCGTGTTTTGCAGACGTTGGGGCGTGCCTTTGGTAGATGGTGGTACGGTTCGTTTGCCGCGATTGATAGGTATGAGTCGGGCGATGGATTTGATATTGACAGGCAGACCCGTAGGTGCAGAGGAAGCCTTCAATATCGGATTAGCAAATCGTCTTGTGGAGGATGGCGAAGCTCTCAAAACCGCGCAAGAACTCGCTGTAAGCATCGCCAAATTTCCGCAGACCTGTATGCGTAATGACCGCTTGAGTACTTACATGCAATGGAATTTTTCCATAAATGAAGCGATGCAAAAGGAGTTTGAATTGGGGATGACTACCATTCAATCAAATGAAACTTTTGAGGGAGCAAAGCGATTTGCGAGTGGTAAGGGACGGCATGGAAGCTTTGAAGATTGAGCGATTTTTGATTGGTTGTGACGTCAAGTTTGCTTGAATCAAAAATCTAAAATCACTGAATCTAAAATAATTCATTCATTCAAAATTCGCTCATTCACTCATTGGTTCTACTCCATTAAATCAGGAAATGCCGCTACAATATCCTGCCAAATCGGTTGGTAACTAAACCAACCTGCTACGGGAAAACCGACTTCTTGGTTGCGTGTTCGCAAGGCAGTCTCGTGGTCGATTTGGTGAATTTTATTGCCCGTCAATTCCGCCAAAATTTGCGATTGACAACAGCGTTCCATGCTGATAAACCACCAAGCGGCTTCTTCTACAGAACCACCGACAGTCAGCAAGCCATGATTTTTCAGAATAGCCGCTTTCTTATCGCCAAGTGCTGCGGCGATTCTATCGCCTTCGCTCGTTTCGTTCACTACACCTGTGTAATCGTCGAATAACCCGTGGTCGTCATAAAAAGCGCATGAATCTTGCGTGATGGCATCCAATTTTTTCCCAAACGTGGAAAATGTTTTCCCATAAATAGAATGGGCATGTGCCGCAGCCACTGCGTCGGGTCGCGCTACATGTATGCGCGAGTGAATAGCAAAAGCAGCCCTATTGAGCATTGGGTGTTTACCCTCTACGATTTCACCTTCTTCATTCACCAGAATGAGGTCGGAAACTTTGATTTTATTGAAAGAAACCCCAAATGGATTGACCCAAAAATGGTCGGTCAACTCCGGGTCGCGTGCGGTGATATGTCCCGCTACACCTTCTGAAAAACCAAATTTTCCAAACACCCGAAACGCGCCTGCCAATTGTTGTTTACGATGCAATCTTTCTGCCTTCACATTCGAGCGGGTGGGCATCATATTTTCATACATCGGTGGATTTGAAACAGTCATATTTTTTTTATATTTAATGGATAATGGATAATGGATAACGAATAATTCTCAACGTGAAATTGCTAATAGTACCCCGTCATTCGTCGGGACAAGCGCGAGTATAGTGTTTTATCTTTTAAAATCAACAAGACATACGACAGCAATCATCTTTTTCATCCCTTCACCTTTAGGTAAAATTCTAAGTGTAGAAAAATCGTCACGTAGTTTTATTTTGTATAATTCATCATGCATTGATAATTCAATTTCGTCATCATTTATCTCTAATTTTCCGTCAAAATTATAATTGGTTTCATGTTGAATAAGTTGAAAATTCATCAAACTATCAATCGTTAATTCGTATGAATAATCATCGTATTCTCCATGCCATTTACCAATAATAGATCCATCTTTATCAGGCGAATGACAAGAAAAAACAGTACAACAAACACCCAAAGCAATCAACACCAAAATACTTTTCATGAGATTTTTTTATTCATAAAAAAATAAAAACCAATGGAATATAAAATAACGTCACATTCACCCCGCGCTTGTCCCGACAAATGACGGGGTACTACCAATTATCCATTATCCGTTATAAATTATCCATTATCCAAATCTTTCCCATAACATCGACTTGCCATATAAAATAAAAACATAGCAATTAATGACGAAATAAAGGTAATCGTCAAAGCATATCGTAGCGCATCGTCCCCGAAGGAAGGCGTAAGCCTGTCGCTCGCCATACCGATGGCTAAAGGTCCGAAACCCAATCCGATAATATTCAGCACAAAAAATAAAATACCGGAAGAAAAAGCTCGCATTTTGGCGGGTACTAGGCTGTGTGTCACTGCAATAGAAGGTCCGAGATACAAGGCAGATGTAAAATAGGCAATGACTAAAAACACCAACACAATATTGATATTGCTTCCGAAAAAAACATAAATCGAAGCCAAAATAGCGGGAATACCCGCCAGAGCAGGCAACCAACAATACCAGCGCATATCGCGTTGCCGCAGTTTTTTATCCGTAAAATAACCGCCCAAAAAAGTACCGCCTGCACCACCAATTACCGCGATGATAGCTAATACAATTCCAGCAGTTTGGATATCCATGCCATGACTTCTCGCCAGAAAAGAAGGCATCCAGTTTCCGGTCGCATAATTTCCAAATGCTTGAAAACCGGTAGCTAATGCGATGAAAATGAAACTCTTTTTACTTGCTAAAATCTTTAAGACTTCGCCGAATGTGAGTTCCTTTTTGTGGATGTCATCGGCATCCATTTGTCCTTTGATGGGTTCTTTGACCGTAAACCATAAGAGTACCGCATAGAGAATGCCCGGTAGCCCCAGAGCAAACAACGCCATACGCCAACCGTAATGTTTAGCGATAATTCCACCAATCAAAAAGCCCAGAAAAATACCGATATACACGCCCGTCGAATAGATAGAAAGCGCAGTGGCTCTTTTTTCCGGTTCGTAATAATCCGAAATAATCGAATGAGCAGGAGGACTGCCGCCCGCCTCACCGACAGCAACCCCGATTCTCGCCAACAGCAGTTGCGTAAAATTCTGCGCCAAGCCCGATAATGCCGTCATTGCACTCCACACGACCAGCGAAATACTAATCACATTTTTCCGATTATTCTTATCGGCATATCGCGCAATCGGCAAGCCCAAAGTGGTATATAAAATCGCAAAAGCAAAGCCCGTCAGCAGCCCTAATTGGGTATCACTCAACAGGAGGTCAGCCTTGATAGGTTCTTGCAGAATGACCAATATCTGACGGTCAATAAAATTGAAGGCATACATGCCCGTCAGGATAAAAAGGACATATCTTTTGTATGAATCACTGTTGCTGTTCATTCATTTTCATTTAGGATGGAAAGGTAAGCGATTTTTGTTTAAAATTTTTATTTGAGTGTAAAAAACGACAAATATTGCACTTTTTACCAATTCTCTATCTTTATATTTTACCAAATGCAATAAAAACCAAATTTATTATTTTTGCTTTTTTACGAAAATAAATTGAACATTTTTCGCACTATAAAAGTACGTTTTAATCATTTTAATTAATTAATAATCAGTTTTTAAAATGGGAAAACACACAAATTAAAAATACGCTTTTTTTAAAAGGTGGTTTGTAAAGCCGTTTGAAATGAACGCATCTTTGTGTTGTCAAGAATGACGACCCCGTAATATTCTTTCAACTAAAATGTGTAATTATGAATTTCATTAAAAAAGGAATTGTATTGATTGTCTGTTTGATATTAACTGCAACAATCGTAAAGGCTCAAAACAACACTTTTTCAAATACCATCACATTAGGCATTGGTACACCAGTACGGGACAGTACATCAGTTGGCTTTCACATGGGCTACAATCCGAGTGTTTCACTGTCTGAATATTTGGCTATCGAAGGGCAGCTTTCTTATTTCAATACTCAATTAATAACGGTTCTTTCTGATGATATAGGCACAGTTCACTCGTTTAACGCTTTGGTAGGACCGCGTATTAATTTCATTTTTGAAGACAATGAACATTACTTTCACCTCAATTTCTTGGTCGGTACTTCGTATAGTAGCGCAGTGGTAAACCGTGCCAACTCCGACCCCGGATTTAATTTTGGACTTTCTTTTGGTGGTTTTTTAAATATTCAGCAATTTACGTTTGGTTTGTCTTATGATACGCCGCGAAATGTGGTTTTTAAGGCAGGACATACATTCTAAAAACTTGTTTGGATTAAATTTCAATACACTGTTTTATAAATTTCTTTATATTTTTTGACGTTTATTTTGAAATGAATCGAATCAAAAAAGACGCGAATACTCACTGTATTTAAGGAGTTTTTGATGAAGAGTCATTTTAAAAGAAATACTCAAAAAAATAAAGAAATTTGTGAAACAGTGTATTCAACTTGAATCAATTATGAATTTTACTAAAAAAGGAATCGTAATAATGATGTTTCTGGCACTGGCAGGAACATTCGCAAATGCCCAAACAAACGATTTTTCAAACACCGCGATGTTAGGTATCGGTACACCAATACTGGATAACGGAATCGGCTTTCACATCGGCTACAATCCGAGCTTATCCGTACATGAATACTTCGCTGTCGAAGGGCAACTTTCTTACTTTTATACCAAAGTGACGGGTTCATTTCTTTCCGGCGATACAGGCGTGGTTCATTCGGTCAATGCCTTGGTCGGACCTCGCGTTTACTTCACGTCCCAAGATGCGAAGGTACGCCCTTACATCAGTGCGCTCGTAGGTGGTCTGTACAATAATGAAATCATGGACCGCATCGACGACGCACCGGAATTTGGTCTCGGATTTTCCGGTGGTGCTTATGTGAATGTTAATCAATTTACATTTGGCTTGTCTTATGATATGCCGGGGAATGTGATTTTAAAAGCCGGATACACCTTTTAATAATTGATGCAAATAACGGGTAAAAATTTTTGGAATTGAGCAGTATCGTTAGGTACTAAATATCGGTAGTTTTTGGATATAAAAATGAGTTTTTAGTGCCGTCAGGTACTTCACGTTGCGAACCTAAAGGCTCGTAGCATACGTTTTTTGTTGAAAAAACTACCGATATTCGACCTCTAACGAGGTCATTTA
>JAHDEO010000682.1 GCA_020628725.1 Saprospiraceae bacterium | reverse complement strand
ATGATTTTGTATGGCGAAGACCGCATTACGCCTGCCAAAAAGGTGGCAATGGCACTCGCCGAACTTATCAATACCCGCTATCCGAAAGATACACTTGATATTATCGTATTTGGGAATGATGCGTGGCGAATTGAGGTGAAGGATTTGCCGTATTTAGAAGTTGGTCCGTATCATACGAATACTGTTGCAGGTATCGAATTGGCGATGGATATTCTCCGTCGCAGACGTAATCCGAATAAGCAAATTTTTATGATTACCGATGGTAAACCTTCGTGTATCAAACGTGGTAAAAGTTATTATAAAAACAGTTTCGGACTCGACCGAAAAATCGTTGGTCGTACGCTCAATCTCGCCCAACGATGTCGAAAACTCGATATTCCGATTACGACCTTTATGATTGCACAAGATCCTTATCTGATGCGTTTTGTAGACCAATTCACAAAAGCCAATAACGGCAAGGCTTTTTATAGTGGTTTGAAGGGGCTGGGCGAATTTGTTTTTATGGATTATAAAAATAATAAAGGGAAAAGATTTAGGTGAGTTTTTGATTTAGAGATTTTTGATTTTTGATTGAATTTCGCTGCGCGAAATTTTACACAATAAAATTCAATCAAAAATCAAAAATCACCGTGTCTGAAATCATTTGATTTGCACTCCTTTTGTAACTGTCTCTCCATTGATATTCAACAATACAAAGTAATTTCCTTCACTTAAGTTGCTCGTATCAAATGATGTAGCATGTTCTCCTCCTTGAAGTGTTTCCAATTCTAATTGCTGTACGGGTTGTCCCAATACACTCATTAATGTTATGCTGACATCAGCCTTTTCCGACAAAAAGTAGCTGATGTTTAATACATCATCGGCAGGATTTGGGAAGGCATCTAAATTGAAAATCGTCTGATGGTCTACCGTTGTGACATCAGTTATAGCAGCTTCTACATTGATATAAATTGTCGCCGTACCACAAGCCGAAGGTGTCACTAAAACATCAGGATTGCCCGAATCGGGGTCAGGCACAGGAGATGAATTAGCATCACCTTGATAGGCAGGGATGTATTTACCTCCATCACATATTTCGTATTCAAAAGGCGTCACCTCACCTGTAAAATCTTCATGCGGCACAAAAGTGAGGCATCCCGTATTCATATCCAAGCTGACAGTACCTTCCGAGGCAGACGGTGTATTGATAAGTGATAATGAGCTTGGAGCAAGTTCATTTTCGGGGTCTGTGTCATTATCCAATAGACAAATTGTAATAGTCTCACCTTGCATTACAACACCGGAGTCATCTACAGCCATTGGCGATTCATTATTGCATATCGCCGTGAAATCGTGAAAATAATCAAGATACGAACCTTCACTGACAGGCTCAAAGCCTACAACCGACTCATATATAGCAACATATGGAGCATCAATAGGTCCGTTTATTGCTTTATGAAAGCGTAGCCCTGCAATCGCATCATAATTAAGTATATCCATAGACATTCTGCCCACGGAGATGTATTCGGTATCATCTGCAACGGGCACACCGCCGCCACCGGAGATTTCGATATTATAAGAAACAACTGTATCAGCAGAACCCATCAGGTTATGCGGTGCGTATAACGCAATTAATTCTCCATTTTGCAATATAAAACTTGAAACATCCAGTTCTTGCACAATCTGCGGGTTGCCCAATACGTCTTGATAATAGGAGAAGCGATAATTTTGGTCGCCTAAATTGAATTCCTGACCGGGTTCATCAGCCCTCACTTCAATGTCAAAATAGAGTTT
>JAHDEO010000230.1:4825-11158 GCA_020628725.1 Saprospiraceae bacterium | reverse complement strand
ATTGGATTTTATAGGCGTTTTCGATTTCAGTCGCATAGCTTTGTGGTTGTTTGTCAATATCTCTGAAATTACCTTGTACAAGTGTATAATTCACATTTCCAAGTACACAATGGTTCGTGAAGGTTTTCGACAAAAAAAGGTAAAAGTCATAGTTTAGAGTCGCTAAACAAAAACAAGACTTTTACCTATGAATGTACAAACACTCACAAGTACAATATTGGGCAATATGCCTGAGACTAACAAATGGCGACGGGATTTTATTTCAAAAAACTTCTGTTTGCAGTGCCAACTTCGAGGACGACACAACTTCAAAAACATGAGCCGTTACTCGGACTATAACGAAGGCACTTTTCATAATAATTACGCCAAAGACCTTGATTTTTTTGAGTTCAATCGCCAATTAATTGAGGAGTATGGTTCATCAGAGCGCATTTGCGCCTTCGACCCGAGTTACATTTCCAAAAGTGGTCAATGTACACCGGGTTTAGGATATTTCTGGTCAGGTTGTGCCGGTCGCAATAAATGGGGCTTAGAAATCGGCGGCTTTGCAGCTATTGATATTATCAACAACACCGCCATGCATTTGATAGCCGACCAAACTTTAGCGAACAAAGAGCATAGTAATTTATTAGCCTATTATGCCGCTTTGGTGCGTTTTCGTGCGGAAGACCTCCAAAAAGTGTCTAATTATTTGGCTTGCGATGCTTACTTCTCTCGCACTCCTTTTGTCAATGCAGTCTTGGAATCAGGATTGCATCTTATCAGTAGATTGAGAGATGATGGTGTTTTGTTTTATCCTTATGTCGGACCGCATCCCAAAAGAAAAGGAGCTAAGACAAAGTATCTTGGTCAAGTAGACCCTCGAAATCTTGACCCCGCTTATTTTACTTGCTGTATTGAGGAGGAGGACTTTCGTGTCTATGAAGCCACTGTTTACTGTAAAGCATTCAAGCGTATGATACGGGTTGCTGTTATGCATACCTACTCAGAAGACGGTAGTATCAAAACACATAAAATCTACTTCTCTACTGATCCTTCCATGTCCGGTATTGACATTTTTTGTTATTACAAAGGACGATATCAAATAGAGTTTTTGTATAGAGATGCCAAGCAATATGTAGGTTTGGAACATGCTCAAACCAAAAGTGAAACTAAATTACATTTTCATTTTAATACGGCTCTAACTACGGTATCCTTGGCAAAAGCTATATACCATTTGAGTCAACCCATAGACAATAGAACACCATTCTCTATGGCAGACGTGAAAACCCAATATTTCAATGAACTGCTATGGAATAAAATTATTTGCGGGTGTGGACTTGACCCACACCAACCAAAAATTATTCAACTCAAGCAAAGAGTCCTAAATTTTGGAAAAATCAGGGCTTGATTGCTTCACGAACCATTGAAAACAAAATATCCAAATAATCATAAGGCTTCATAAAAAGCGGTCCGTACTTATTTTTTCTAACCATTTCCTCTTCTCTGTACCAATAGAAAAGTTGCGCGGCACGTTCGCCATAACCTTGTGAATAGGCGGTTGGGTTCTCGTGTTCCTCGAAAATCTTGGCTTCCGGATAGCGATTGTATTTAGCGACAATATCGTCCATAAGCAGTTGCGCTTGGACGCGATAATAAGTGGCTTTAGAAAGATTGAGCGCCTTGTCGCGTAGAAGGGCTTTGCGAACATATAAAGCGTGATGAAAGCGTAAATAGGTGATGTCCAACAAAGATTTTAGTTCCTCATTTTGAATACCTTCAGTCGTTGGGATATGAGGAATCGCTTCTTCTAACTTCCTGATTTCCAACTTGCATTTATCTTTTGTTTGAAATAAATGCTTGAGCAAATTTCTTTTGTGAATAGCGTGCTTCGGAAAAACCTCATCGCCGCCATTCGCAAAAGTGACGATAGGCGTGAGTTGCTTTTCGGTCATAAATTCGCGGTGAAAGTCAAGGTGTTTTTGCCAAATTGTAGGGTCTTCTCCCAATAATTTTATACCAATCAAAGGGTCAAAATCATACGCCGGATTATTCAATAAAGCCAATGTCCAATCCATCAACCAATAGCCCAATTCATGTCCTGTTGTGAAATTCAATTGCCCTTCAATACCATTCTCATACAAAAAACGCATGTCGTCTGCCCTTCCGCGCAAATACTCCACATGCAACATCGGAATATCAATATCCATCGCAATAAAATAACTCGTTTCGGGATAATACCAATTCATTCGTTTACCGCGTTCTTGCAACATAAAATCACGCATATGATGAAAATTGCGATTACCATACATCGGCGCAAGCGTATCGTTCAGCGAGTAATAAAAAACCGTATGCGGCATCACACCCATTGTAGAATCCGCGTATTGAGCCAGCAAATTAAAATTGCCGTATTTTTTATGTGTTTGATTGCTTGAAATATGTACTTTGTTGAGCATCTGCACATTGCGAGCTGCTGCTATGTTAGCGGTTTGATTGAGCCATTTAAGAGCGCGTTTATAATTGGTGGCAGTAAACTCCGTTGTACCCGCCTCCACACTCATAAAACTCACATTCAGATTGTCCAACATTTTATTGAGATTACGGTCAATCTGCCGCTTACTCGCTCCGCCAAACATTGACCCTACAATCGACACCAATTTCCAACTATTCTGCTGATGAAAAGCAATACCAAAAGTTACGCCCGCATGTACGCCCATATCTGCCGCATAATCAAACGGAGCTTTCAATTCTTCATACAATTGCTTTTTATCAACACGCAACAAGCTAAAATCAAAAATATTCTGTTGGTTTCTCGCCAACCACCGAATCAGCTCATTTGCAATTTCGGTTTTACCCAACATAAAACCATGTACCCATTCACTCGGATGCAAGGTGTGCAAATGCGAGCCGCGATATTTCAGTACAGGCTGCCATTCAACTACCTGACCGCATAATTCGTCAGATATTTTTTCGGGAGAAATCTGCATACGCGGATGAGGGAAAAGGAAGCCCATTTGCTGCAAAGCCACGTATAGCACTGCCGACCATTCACTGTCTTGTGCATATATCTCTACAAGAAATTTATCATTATCACAAACAATATTTGCATAGTTTTTTTCGGAAGAATGTCGAATGAAATCAATTTTATCTAAGGGAAAATTGGCTGCTTGGAGAATTCTCTGAAGGTCTTCTCGAATAGTAGATTCTTTTGCAGTTAGTTGCCTTAATTCAAATTGAGCGAAAGTAAAAGAGCAGAAGAATTGTAGTATAAATGTGAGTGTTAATGCGTATTTGTTCATGTGGGAAAGGTATGTAATTATTTTATTCTCAACAAACCGTAAAACGATTTTGTAAATCGTAACTTGAAACCAAGCAGAACGATTTGCAAAATCGTTTTACGAAACAAAAAATAAATCCGACTGTTTGCCTAACATGAAAACGTTATTTCCATTGACATTAATTTTGGCATCCATTGGACTTTTTATCCAACAAAATACCTATCACATGAGTAATTCAAATGGCACGACGACCCAAGTAAAACCGAAAAATGTACTCGGCGGCGAGCTGGAAAGCTGTTGTTTTGAGCCGCTAACTGGCTATTTTAGAGATGGTTACTGTCGTACGGATTGGATGGATTCGGGTACGCATACGGTATGTGCGATAATGACGGAAGAGTTTTTGACATACACCAAATCACAAGGCAACGACCTCTCTACACCTTTCCCACAGTTTAATTTTCCGGGCTTGGAACCGGGTGATAAATGGTGCTTATGCGCCTCTCGTTGGTTGGAAGCGCATCATGCGGGCTATGCTCCCAAAGTGAATCTGAAAGCGACACATGAGAAGACATTGTCCATTGTTGGAATAGAGATATTGAAGACTTATGGAGTGAAATAAATCATTCAAAATATAAAAATTAACATAGGTTTTTTGTGACATAAAAAAGCCGAATTTAGCTTAAATGATTTCGGCTTTTTGTATTATATTTTTACATTTTAATTACAACATTAGGACTTATCCACATACATTCATTTTCAATGAACACGAAATTAATTTTAACATAATAGAAAAAAACTATTCATAATGTTTGGTTTTTATTGGAGAATGTCTATTTTTGTGAAACTTCCTTCTATGCTTTCCCCATGAAAGTATATAGTTCGGTGTTGGGCTTTTATTTTAAGTAAAAGTTGTGACTTCGTTTTCAAGTTCCCGTCTTAATATCGAACTATGAGCCAAGTATCAAATTAATTTATTTTTCAATCTGTAAAACCTACACTAGATGCTTATTTTCCTGATTGCTCTCGGAGCATTTCTCGCAGGAGGAGGGTTCATTTTAGCGGCAAATTTCTACTCTCACAAAAGTAGAAAACATCAAATGAGAAGGTATTGAAAAGTTTTAAATAAGTAATTGTAAAACATTTATTTCATTCAGAAACCGATATTTACTTATTCAAAATTGTAGAAAACCATCTTATCTTTCACCCAAGCATTATGAAAAGCTGAAATTAGAACTAAGACCTCCTCTAACTTACTTTTGTGAAAAGAATCCTTTGGATCGTGTCCAAAGGATTTTTTTTGTTTCATGGTTTCATGGTTCGATTGTTTCATTGCTGCATTGTTATTATTACGGTTTTTTGCTTCGCAAAAAACTCATTCTAACCATGAAACAATCGAACCATGAAACATATTACTCAATACTTACCGTATAATCTTCCACGTCACCCATCGTATAAATCGCACAACCGCCCGAAGTGTAATCTTCTTTTCGCATTTGTACGCGCATACGAGTCTGACCTTCAGAGGCTGATGGGGGAATTGTTATGTTTTCCGATAAAGTATTTTCTCCATGACCTTCATAAATCATTTCACCTGTATCAAAGAAATCTCCATCCTGCGTAAAATCTATCCATACACGCCAATAAACAGTTTCAATCGTATCAGAAAAAGTAGGACTTAGCGAAAGTGTGTACACCGAATCTCGTAAAATGGTCGTGCTTAAATGTGTAAAATCAGCATAACCGCCATCATTTCCGGATGGGTGATTGAGGGTGTTGAAAACAACTTGACCGATGTATCCATTCTGGGTATCTTGTCCGTATGAATCACAATAAAAACAAGGTTGGCAATCGCCGCCGCAATCAATTCCTGTTTCATTTTGATTTTGAATGTCATCATGGCAAGTAGGAATCGGTCTGCCTTCACATTCGCAATTTTCATTAAAAACATCGTCTTCTGTCATTGAGTCATTATCATCGCAGGGCATACCTACCTCCAGGCAATTAATACCGATGCAGTTGCAATTGCCATCTTCCATGTCGTTGTATGTCAATGGATTACCATCGTCGCATAGCGTGCCAGCATATGGGCAACAAGGTTCGCAAAACGTACCGCCACAGTCAACACCTTGCTCATCTCCATTTTGCAAACCATCCTCACAACTTACTACGTCGGGGACAATCAAAGCATAATCTTCGACTTCACCATAAGTGATTATCGTACAGCCGTTAGCCGCATAACTATTATACTTCATCTGTATACGCATTTTCGGAAAAGCACCGGCTACAGACTCAGGTATAGTCACTTGACCAGTTACTTCACTAAGCCCATTACCACTGAAAACCAACTCTTCACCGCCAAGAAAATTACCATCCAAATTGACATCAATCCATACTCGCCAATACTGCGTTGAGGTAGAGAAAATCTTGGGTGTCAATCGAATTTCATAAGTTTCGCCAAGATGTACTGTTGTAAAAATTGAGTCGGAGAAATCAGCATAACCATCATTATCACCTGAGAAATTATTTATGGTATTAAACACGACTCGGTTAATGTATTCGTTATCTGTATTATTGCCATATGAAATACAAGATTCACAAGGCGGGCAGTTGACGCCGCCACAATCTACGCCTGTTTCTGTACCATTTTGAATGCCATCGAAACAATTATACACTTCAATATCTGCACCCTGACAATGGCAATTTCCATCCTCAATATCAGATTCAGTTTCGGGATCACCATCGTCGCAAGGTGTACCTGCTGGAAGGCAGCAAGGCAGGCAGTCGCCACCACAGTCGATGTCGGTTTCATTTCCGTTTTGAATGCCATCATTACAAGTAGGAGAGGGGCAAGGCGCACATTCACCACCACAGTCAATGCCTGTTTCATTCCCATTTTGTAATCCATTGCTACATGATATATTTAGTTCAAAATCAGTTGATAATATGTGTAACCCATTTAGCATGTCCAATGCTAAAATATTTCCCGAAGGGAGAAATGGATAAACTGCACGACAGCCCAATGCACCATTGTATGAGGTGTTTTCATAGGTGTCAAAATAGGCGGTACGCACTACAT
>JAHDEO010000230.1:0-4815 GCA_020628725.1 Saprospiraceae bacterium | reverse complement strand
CCACGCCATCCTCATAATACGCGACGAAAATGTGGTCATTGACAATGTATATATCTGAAACCAAATTATCGGTGTGAATGGGCGCAAGTAAGGGCGCGTGAAAGGTGTCAATAATCGGTAAAGGCTCATGGAATGTTTCCCCAACGTAGAATAGACCAAGTGCCTGATTATCGTCTGCATATGCCAAAGTTCTTCCTATTTCGTCAAGGTAGCAAGCACTCATCTGACCTTGTGATTCGGCATAAAATGTGACATCAGGATTTGAAGGGTTATTGAGATCGTAGGCAAACATTTCACCCGTAGTGTGTACACAGTACGCGATATTGTGCCTGACATAAAACTGCCTGACTTCTCCGCGCGGAAGCGTTATCTCAGCTATTAGGTTTGGTGTGCTTGGGTCGCTCAAATCAAAGGCTAACAAACCATCTGTGTACGTATCCGTACCTGCTGCGTACAGGCGTGCGCGAGTATGGTCGATGAAGATGGTTTTGGAGGTAGAAAAATGTGTATTGTCTTCAGATATTTTAAATATTGACCCATTGGGTAAGGCACTCATTTCGAATACCTGTAAGCCCGTGCTTCCTTCGTCGGCTACTGCGTAGATGTAGTTGCCATATCGTTTAAAATCACGACTTCCTGACCATTCATCCATGAAAAACTCATCCAACAGAACGGGGCTTTCGGGCATTGTCACATCTAAAAAATGAATCGCGGAACGAGAACCCACGACGGCATATTCATTGCCTTGTTCATCTACGTAAGCCCAAAGGTCATTATAGAAAGAAGTATCAATCGGGTTATTATTCCATTGACCAAGTAAGGTCATATTTTCGGCGGATTGGGCTGTTATTTTATCCTGAAAAAAAAGGAGAATAATTAGAAAAGAGAGTGGATGGAGAATGTAATTTTTTACGGACATTTTAGTGTTGGATTTTGTTATGAAAATCCATTAAAAATATCCTAAATGTATTGTATTTTTTTGTTGTTTATAATAGAAAATGTGACATGGATTGTGTATAAAATATTCGCCTTGCATTTTCAAAATACAAGGCGAATATTTTATACAACGACTTTATCTCAATCTGTCCATTGATTTAACCAATTTTTCATCTTTATTGATAAAACGATTGGCTAATGCAGTGAAAATTAAAGCTAAAATCGGTGCTGCCAAGCCTATGCCGTAGGTCAATTTTACATTGGAAGGTAAGGCACTGAATTGACCGTAAAATAAAGCGGTAGCCGCAACGGGCAAAGCAATCGCCAATAAAATCACGCCATAACCGAGCCGCACTTGTAGTGTTCGATTATTAAATAAAAAAATCGTCGCTAAAGCCAATACACCACCCAAAACCGCCAATACAGTCAATGCGATATGGTCTTGAATATCAAAGGCTTTATCGGATAAAAAACCTGCGTGTTCGGCATTGCTCGAAGCAAAATCTAATCCGAATAAAGAGAAAAAGGCTGCCGCAGCCAATAGTAAAAATATGGTTTGAATACGTTGAATCATCTTATTAAGTTAGGGACAGGTCGCGACCTGTCCGTACGTTTTAAGTTTAAATAGTTGTTTGTCAAATGATTAAGGTAGAGTCTAAATTCCTGTTTTCAATTTTTAATTCGATGCAAAATTAATTTTTTATAAGTAAATCACAAAGGGAAACATCTGCCAAACGACGATTTGAAAAATCGTTTTACGTTTCTAATCAAAAAATTATAAATTTTGTTAGTAAATGAATAAATTAGATTCGAGTTGCGGGTTACGAGTTACGAGTTATAAGTTTTTCGCTTTGCGAAAAGATGATAACCCGTAACCCGCAACTCGTAACCCGCAACCAAAACACATGAAAGAGATTAGAAAAATAATAGCCGATTACGATGCGCTCGACCATGACAAAGAGAAAGTTGCGCTCGCATCTGTGGTGAATGTTGAGGAGTCTTCGTATCGTCGCGTTGGTGCGCGGATGCTGGTGCGAAGTAGTGGTATTTGGACAGGTGGGATTAGTGGCGGTTGTTTGGAAGGAGATGCTTTGAAACGTTCGCAGATGGCGATTTTTAAGAATACGGCTTCGCGTGTGGTGTATGATACGATGGACGATGACCAAAATCAAATCGGCGTGGGCTTGGGCTGTAATGGGCGGATTGAGGTGTTGTTTACGCCCATCGACCCGGCGGATGCGAATAATGAGATAGAGCAATTGCGAAAGGTGGCGGCACAAGATAGTCCTTCGATGATGTTGAAAGTGATTGATTCGGAAAATGTGGATTTGTTGGGAAAAAGTTATTTGATTGAGAATGACGCTGAGGTAGTTGATTTGCAAGGAATTAGGCAAGATGATTTGCAACAATGGATTAGCGAAACCAGAGCGAATCGCAAGCCGCGCATCGTGGAATGCACAACGGATTCAGACGAGGAATTAAAATTATTGATTGAATTTATCAAGCCCGAAACCCGTTTGGTAATTATTGGTTATAATTATGATGTGAATGCATTTGCGGGGATTGCGCAGGAGTTGGGTTGGGAGATTCACATTATCGGTAGAGCGAAGAAATTGTCCAAATCGTTATTCAGTCAGGCGAAACAGGTGCTTGAATTTGAACAAGCCGAACAGGTTGAGGTGCATGATTACACAGCGGTAGTGTTGATGTCGCACGACTATAATTGGGATAAGACTTTGTTGCCTATTTTTATCGAAAAAAATCCTGCTTATATCGGTATGTTGGGACCGAAAAAGCGAATGCATAAAATGCAAGGTGAACTACCTGATTACGACTTAGAAAGTTTAGTGAATTTTCACAGTCCCGTAGGCTTGGATATTGGAGCAGAATCGCCGGAGGAAATCGCCTTGGCAATTGCATCGGAAATTGTTGCAACTTTCAGAGGACGAAGTGGGGCTTCGCTCAAATTTAGAGAAGGAACGATACATGAAAGATAATGCTACAATGCTTAAATGATGAAATGCTTAAATGTATAATGAGTGAGTGAATGAATTTTGAATGAATGAATATTTATGAAAACATCTAATACAGCACAAACAGGTGGAATACCTGTGCTACTTGATAATCACGGTAGAACGATTGATTATCTGCGCCTTGCGGTGACAGATAAATGCAATTTGCGTTGCTTCTATTGTATGCCGGAAGAGGGGATTAAGTTTGTAAAAAAAGCTGAACTGCTATCATACGAGGAGTTGTTGCGGATTATCAGAATGTTGGCGCAAAATGGACTGCGTAAGGTGCGGATTACGGGCGGCGAACCGTTTTTACGGAAAGATTTGATGTATTTTCTGCGGGAATTAGTAGCGATAGAAGGCATTGAAAAAGTGGCAGTTACGACGAATGGAACCTTGACTTTGCCTTACTTAGATGAGTTGTTGGAATTGGGTATTCGTTCATTCAATTTGAGTATTGACAGCCTTGACCCGAAGCGATTTTTTGACATTACAAGGCGTGATTATTTTGAGCAAGTTTGGGAATGTTATGAGGTGATGCGTGAGCGTGATATTGATTTGAAATTGAATGCTGTCGTGATGGCAGACCAAAATATTGACGATATTATTCCAATGGTGAAATTGGGCGAAAAAGATAATATTGCTGTTCGTTTTATAGAAGAAATGCCCTTCAATGGCGCAGGTATGCACTACGAAAAATTAGAATGGAATTACCGAAAAATACTTGCACACATACAAACAGAATTTCCAAAAATTAACAAACTAAAAGACCCAAAAAACTCCACTTCTTTCAATTATCAAGTCGAAGGTTTTGTCGGAACTTTCGGAATTATTCCTGCCTTTACGCGCTCTTTTTGCGGTACGTGCAATCGCCTACGCATGACGCCGCAAGGTATGATTAAGACTTGTTTGTACGATGACGGCGTATTCAATTTGCGAGATTTACTACGTGCGGGAGCATCTGATAATGAGTTGCTTACGGCGATTCAGCAAGCCATTAGCCATCGTGCTAAAAATGGCTTTGAGGCAGAAGCAAGGCGTAAAGGGCAGGCTTCGGTATCGGAATCTATGGCGACAATTGGGGGGTAGTAATGCTGTCAGCCTGACGGCGAAATGAGTCTTTCGTAATCCTCCGGCGTGTCTACATCTCTCAAAATATGGTCGTTAGGCATGTCAATTTTAATGACATGTTCTTTATTCGCCTGAATAATTTCCCTACAACCTTCAGGATTTTTGTGATTCAAAATCGCTTCGCGGTAATGCGCGGAAAAAACCACAGGATTACCTTTCTTTCCCTCAAAAAACGGTACGATTATACATTTGTTATTTATAGTATGTGAATTTTCAAACACATCAATAATTTGATTATAATCTTCGGTAGAGATGAGTGGCTGGTCGGCAAGGCAAATCATATAACCCGTGGCTTGTTCGGATGCTGTGGCTACTCCTTTTTGAATAGAAGTGGTCATACCTTGCTGATAATCAGAATTTACGACGACTTTTATTTGCTCATTATCTTGTCCGTTCAACAAGTTATTATCATTATCCTGCATCACAATAATCAGTTGCGATTGTTCGGAATTCCACAAATTGAGCATGACATGATTGACCAACGGTTTTCCTTTGTATAATAGAAATCGCTTATCTGTATCGCCCATGCGTTTGGATTCTCCTGCTGCGAGAAGTATTGCACTAACCATTTTGAATGAATGAACCGTAGCGTAATGCCTCCGGCTTGCGTTCCCGTAACACATGCGTCTCGCTTGTGCAAATAGTACGCGAGAACGCAAGCCGGAGGCATTACGCTACGGAAAAAAATGAACATAAAAAAAGGCATACAAAGACGCTATCGAAAATGGACGAAACA
>JAHDEO010000681.1 GCA_020628725.1 Saprospiraceae bacterium | reverse complement strand
CTACATCATCGCGCCAATCATCGGAGTTGAGGGTACGGTCAAAACCCCAGATGGGACCGGCTTTCATGGGTTCTTCTCTTTCTTTGTGATAATAACTGCTCAATCGTAAGCCATCCGGGTCTTTGGCAAGTACACGCATCATGTGTTCCCATGTCCACGAGTCGAGGTCGATGTAGCTTTTGTAGCCTGTATTGGGGTCGAGCCAACTGCCGGAGTATAATGCATTTTCAAAACTTTGTATATAATTTCTCAAATAACTTTGTTGTGATGTAGTAGCATTGATACCGGGATAATCCTCTACAATATATTGACCATTGGTGGTCGTCCATGTAGAGTTTCTGTCAATTCTAAACATGTAGCCGCCGGTTACTTCGGGTGTGTTATTGTCGGTGGATTCGAGTTTTTTGATGTCCACACGGTCATTATCTCGTTTGATGCTTTCTGTCCAAATATACAAGCCTACATAATCATTGGCATTAATATTTCCGCCATTTTGATTGAGATAAACTTCTACAAATTGGGTGCGTGGTGCATAGTAACCCATCTTACGAGCGAGTTCGTACATAAAAGGGTTGCTAATCAGTACTCTGTCGAAACGTCCCGGTGCGTATAGCACCCAATCTGATTCGGCTGGCATACCGAGTATTTTTACATTAATTTCTTCATTATTTTCATCCCATGTTTCTACTTTGAATTGTTGTTTAGGAAAACTGGAAGACGAACTACCGCGAACTCCAATACCTATCGGACCGGAATAACTTGGGGCATCTGTCGTCTGTGCTCTGCCCGAAGCATCAGGTTCTATGAAGGAGGCATAAGCAGTTGTCTGAGCATCCCGGATAATGGTGTCGCTATAGGTTTCTATCAAAATAATCGGCAAATCAGAATCCGCATTGGCAATATCACTCGCTATTCTGACATAACGCTCAATTTTGACCGGACTCGTACCGCCGCCTGCATATACAACGATGGCATTGAGCTGCGTCGTAGCACTTATCGAAATCGGCGAACTATAAATCGGAGAGCTGGTAGTAGGTGTACTGCCATTGGTGGTGTAACGAATCGTACCGCCGGGAACCGTTGTGGAAAGCGTCACGGAAAAAGCAGTTCTGAAAAAACGTCCGTCAACTGAAAATGTAATCGGAGCTTCAAGGGCATTGGTGTTTGCCGAGCCGGGAGTCGGCGTAGCGAGTGGTACAAAATTACCATCATTCGCATAGTTATTATCCGAGCCTGAAAAAATACCATAACTCACATCCTCAGCCAAAGCAGGATAGGTAAAATCATTGGCAATTGTAGCTCCGTCGGGCTGTACGAGGGCGAGGTATTCGCCGTTACTTTCCAATGAAAAATCAGTGTGTAAGCCATTATTGAGACTTGTCGGATATTTGCCTGATGCCCATACGATGAGGTAGCTGTTTGCGCCAATCGTAGCAGCCGGAAATGTCCATTTGGTCAAATCACTCGCATCATCTGTCAGATACCAGCCTTCTAAATTGACTGCAACATTAGAAGTATTACGGAGTTCTATCCAATCTTTATATTCACCTGCACCATCAGCTAAGACGGTTTCATTATCTGCCATTATTTCGCTGATATATACTTGACTATATAGTCCGCCCAAACATGATAACAAAATTGCAAGCGTCAGTATTCCCTTTGTAAACCTCATAATTAAACTATTGATAGAGTGATTGTCTTCATTTTTCAGGAAAATCCTAAAAAATAGTAGTTGTTTTCGTGATATGGGTTGTATGACTTGTTTAGATATACAGGAAA
>JAHDEO010000229.1 GCA_020628725.1 Saprospiraceae bacterium | reverse complement strand
AAAAGAACAAGCATAACTGTCGAAGTTATTTTGTTTCTTTCACTAAATCAACCAATCACTAACTAAAGCACAAGAGCAATGAAGAAGAACCACTTTATCATCGTGCTGTATCTCATTCTTACGTCATCCTCCTGTCTGACTTCACAAGAATACATCGGGGCAGGTAATGACAATGGGATTACAGCTACTGCCAGCCACCAATACGCAGATGAAAATTGGATATCGGCAGCCAACGCCCAAAATACCATCAACGGCAATGGCTTGGATGGCGAACTCATGGAAGCATCGCGTTTTTTGGCGCAGGCTACGATGGGGTATGACAAGGCAGATATGCAAGCCGTAGTTGATATGGGAATTGAAGCTTGGATAGACGACCAACTTCAGTTACCGACTACCTACATTATGCCCGAAATGGACTACGCTTTTCAAGTTAGTCTAGACACTATGACCGATCAGGGAATTCTGGCAGAAGACCTTCCTTTTAGACCCAACTGGATGTATTTCAACTACGGTTGGTGGCACACGACTATGACCAACGAAGATGTGCTGCGACATCGCGTAGCCTATGCATTGAGTCAAATTTTTGTGATTTCTCATAATAATACTGACTTGAGTGGATACGGTGACGGACTGGCAACTTATTATGATATGTTGCTCGACCATTCTTTCGGAAACTATAGAGACTTACTGAAAGACGTAACATACAGCCCGATGATGGGTTTCTACCTCAGTCACCTCAATAATCCGAAATCTGACCCCGCAAATAATGTTCGTCCTGATGAGAATTATGCGCGTGAAATCATGCAATTATTTAGCATTGGTTTGTACGAACTCAATCTCGACGGTACACGCAAGACGGATGCCAACGGAGATTTCATTCCAACTTACGGGCAAGACGAAATCCGTGAATTTGCAAAAATATTTACCGGATTAAGCGTTGGAGGTTCGCTCCCCGCAGGTATTCCTGAAGATTATAACGATGGTAGTATCTACTTTGGAAAAGACCTCTGGACAGCAGATGTTACCGTACCTATGGTGATGTATGATGACTCACCCGGTAGCCCGCCTTCTTGGCAAAGTTGGCACGAACCCGGCGTAAAAAACTTGCTCAACGGTTTTGTGGTTCCCGCAGGACAAACAGGCGACGAAGACATTGATGATGCTATTGATAACCTCTTTAATCACCCCAATACAGGTCCTTTTGTGGCGTATCGCCTCATTCAGCGACTTGTAAAATCTAACCCGACCCCTGCATACGTACAGCGTGTAGCAAGTACTTTTAATGACAACGGGCTTGGAGTACGCGGCGATTTGGCAGCCGTCACAAAAGCTATTTTGATGGATGCCGAAGCACGTCAGTGTTCGTATCTGCAATCCTCTGACAATTCGAGGTTGCGTGAGCCATTCGTGCGCTACACACAGTACGCGCGTGCCGTCGATAAAACCCGAACGGGCGACAGATATTGGAATATCGGTTACCACATTTGGGAGGATGCCAGACAAACCGTACTCGGCGCTCCTACGGTATTTAACTTCTATCTACCCGACCATGCACCGGGAGGTGATATTTCGAGCGCAGGACTTGTCGCACCCGAATATAATCTTCATGATTCACGCTCCAGTATTGGTTTTATCAATAATGTAAGACGATGGAATGTATGGTGGGGCAATCTATTCCACACATGGGATCAATTGGGTGAAAATTATACCGTACATGATATTGCTCGTTACATGGAACTTGCCAGAGATCCGGAGGCACTTATCAACGAACTCGACCAAGTATTCACACACGGAAGACTTTCGGATAATACACGCACGGTACTTCGCAATACCGCACTCGAATTTCAACCCTATTCTTGGGATCCGGACAGTGAAGAGTACCTTGAGTTTCGTGTCTATGTGGTCACGTACCTCCTAATGATTTCACCCGATTACGCAGTGATGCGATAAACCACGTGCTGACGAATTGATGAGTTGACGTGTTGATGAGTTAATTTTTTGCTTTGCAAAAATGATATTCGACAATACATCAATTCGACAACTCAACAACTCGTCAACACGTCAACACACAAAATCATGCAAGATATATCAAGACGTAAATTTATCGGGCAAGCGAGTTGTGCTGCGCTCGGTTCAGTTACTTTTCTCAATACATTAATGAACCTCAAATCCCTTAATTCATTGGCAATTTCCAACTCATCTGTTGCTGATAATAGTGGCTACAAGGCTTTGGTATGCCTGTATCAATCCGGTGGTAATGATTCATTCAATATGCTCATTCCGCGTACCACATCTCGTTATAATGAGTATGCTGCTACCCGTACGAATTTGGCAGTACCATTGGCAGATATATTGCCTATCAATTACACAGATGCAAGTGGTTATCAATATGGTTTGAATCCATCAATGCCGGGCTTGCAAGGCTTGTTCAATTCAGGCAAGGCGGCTTTCATTTCCAATGTGGGTACATTGATGGATTATACAAACAAGACGGATTTCTACAATGGAGTAGCGAATCTTCCACTTGGATTGTTTTCCCATTCTGACCAAACCCAACAATGGCAAACTGCCATTTTGGACGAACGCACAGCCGTAGGATGGGGCGGTAAAATTGCCGATTTGATTAGAGACCAAAATGCTAATCAAAACATCTCAATGAATATTTCCCTTGCGGGAACAAATATTTTCCAAACAGGAAATAATACAGTCGAATACGCGATGGACCCATATTACGGACCTATCGGTATCAACGGCTACGACCCCGCTGCCACATGGACGTTTGAGCAAGCAGTGACCAATGGTATAGATGGTATCATGGAGCAGCAATACACCGATATTTTTAAGAAAACTTATGCAGAAACCATCATCAATGCAAGAGATGCTTACGTAGAAATTTCGGATGCACTCAACGGTTTCGGCGGGTTTTCGACGGCAAGTTTCGGTATGAGTTCGGTAGAACTGGCTTTCGAACAAGTCGCCAAAACTATCGCAGTGAGAAATACATTGGGCTTCCAACGCCAGATATTCTTTGTCGATTATGGCGGATGGGATCATCACGAAGGTTTGCAAGATCACGGTCCTATGTTGGGTGATTTAGACAATGCATTGACTGCCTTCAACGCCGCGATGGAAGAACTCAATCTAGCGGATGACGTATTGACCTTCTCACTTTCTGAGTTTGGACGTACGCTCACTTCCAATGGACAAGGTAGTGACCACGCATGGGGCGGTAATGTATTCGTCATGGGTGGCACTAGTCTACTCAATGGCAATCAAATCTACGGTACATACCCGACATTGGCACTCAATAGCTCGATTGATTTGGGCGGTGGTATATTGATACCGGATACTTCTGCGGATACGTATTTCGCCGAAATTGCCAGATGGTTTGGTGTACCCGATACCGATTTGAGTATGCTCTTCCCGCAACTCTCCAATTTCTATAATATTGGTAGCGGTACTGCACCTATTGGATTTTTGAATCTTTAATTTATGAGTTGACGAATTGACGAGTTGTTGTATTGATGAATTATGTTTTGCTTCGCAAAATTATTCGACAACACAAAGCTCGTCAACACAACAACTCATCAACTCATCAACACATGAAAAATATAATACTAATTATAGCTACGCTAATGTGGGGGCAAATAGCGATAGCACAATGCAATATGGACAGGCACAACAGCAATGCATACGATGGCTGGGTATCCTGTCAGATGACTCCCAACCCGAACTCTGCTAATGGCACGACACACTGGATAATGTATGATTTAGGGGAAACTAAAAGCCTCTACACGTCGCAATTCTGGAATATCAATCACCCCGACCACTTGGCTTGGGGGGTGCGTACAGTTCGCATCGAGCACTCTATGGATAATATCAACTGGGCATCTTTGGGCGATTTTACGATTCAGCAAGGTTCAGGGCAACAGATTTATGAAGGCGAAGAAGGACCTGACTTTGGTGCTTTGACGACGCGTTATCTCTTGTTTACTGTTTTGAATACTTATGGAGATAATTCGTGTGCAGGTTTCGGAGAATTGAAAATCTTTACGCAGGATGAGCAATTGCCCGCAGGCTTATTGGCATTCACAGGAAATGAAGTGGACTGCCAAGTCAAATTGGAATGGCGCACTGCTACCGAAGAAAATACGGATTATTTTGCAGTACAAAAAAGTACGGACGGTGTGAATTTTACAACCATCACGCAAGTACCTGCATTTGGCAACAGTACTGCACCTATCCGTTATCGCCACACCGATGTGAATCCGAGTGACGAAAACTATTACCGCCTAAAAACGGTAGATAGAGATGGGCAATTTGCATATTCAAACATCGTACAGGTCAATTCTCTCTGTTACGAAGGCGGTACGGTAGATGTATTTCCGAATCCTGTGAGAGCTTCCGAAGCACTCAATATCCGCTTCCATGCCAATGAAATCATGAATGTGAATGTGGAAATTATGGATGGCTTAGGACGTATCATTGACCGTATGGAGATGGATTTGAATGAAGGTGTCAACACATTTACTTATGATGCTGCCAACCTTCCGGCAGGTATGTACACCCTTAGATTCTCAGGGGCAGATTGGTTGCCTGAAGCAGAGAAATTTATGAAAGTAGATTAATTGTAGTCCATAGTTGATAGTCCATAGACCATAGGCGAGCGTGAGCCTGTTTCACGTAATCTATTGATATGGACCGTGACTATCGACTAAACTTTTTCATGGTTCTGAATGTCTAGCAGAAAGGTCGTAAGCATAGCTTGCGACCTTTCTCATGTAATACCGTCAGCTTGACGAAATATTTTAGCGATTTGAATTTGATTCCTCGTAGGACAGGTCGCGACCTGTCCCTAACTTGTCACCGTCATCCTTGCCGCAATATCCTCAATTCTACCCTTTGGAATTGCTGAAATTAACTTCTGTGTATAAGGCGTTTGCGGATTTGCATATATCTCATCGGCGAGTCCCATCTCTTCTATTTTACCTTTATTCATCACAATCATTCGATCACTCATAAATTTCACGACCGATAAATCATGCGAGATAAAGATATAGGTGAAATCAAATTTCTTACGCAAATCAATCAATAAATTCAACACCTGTGCTTGTACTGACACGTCCAATGCCGACACCGATTCATCACACACAATAAACTTCGGATTCAATGCCAATGCACGCGCAATGCAAATACGTTGTCTTTGTCCACCTGAAAACTCATGCGGATAGCGCGTAAAATGTCGTGCTTCAAGACTCACTGTTTCGAGTAATTCCTCTACACGGGCGCGACGTGCATCGTCATTCTCCAATACGCCATGCACCTGCATCGGTTCCATAATCGCATTGCCGATTGTCATACGTGGATTGAGTGAAGAATAGGGGTCTTGGAAAATAATCTGCATATCTTTTCGGAGGTCTTTGAGGTCTTTTTTCGGCATTTCGAGAATGCTATTGCCGTCAAAAATAACCTCGCCGCCTCGTGCTTTTTGCAAGCGAAGGAGCGTACGTCCGAGCGTCGTTTTTCCACAACCCGATTCGCCTACTAATCCAAGCGTTTCTCCCGGATAGACATCAAAACTCACATCATCCACTGCCTTTACATAATCAAGCGGTTTGCCGAAAAAATTCTTTTTAGAAGGAAACCAAGTCTGCAAATTACGGACTTTTAAAAGTGGTTCTTTGGCATACATTTCATCATGTCGAGCCTTTAATTCTTCGGGTTTTACTTTTACAGATTCGATGACTTTTTCCATCGAACTTTCCTTCTCCGTAATAATTCTTTCACCGTCTTTCCCGATTTCCACATCCATAAAATCACTCACCACCGGCAGCTTATGCATTCTATAATCCAATGGCGGACGACATGCTAACAAACCTTTCGTATACGGGTGTTGTGGATCAGAAAAAATATCGTAAACATTACCCTGCTCTACGATTTTTCCTTTATACATAACAATCACGCGGTCAGCAATCTCTGCAATAACTCCCAAGTCGTGCGTAATGAAAATAATTGACGCATCAATCTCACGACGCAGGTCATTCATCAACTCCAAAATCGTCTTTTGTACCGTCACGTCAAGAGCAGTCGTCGGCTCATCCGCAATCAAAATATCGGGATTGCAGGATAGTGCCATTGCAATCATAACACGTTGCTTTTGTCCTCCTGAAAGTTGGTGAGGATATGCTCCAAATACACGCGGTGGGTCAGGTAGTTGTACCTTTGCAAACAACTCCAAAGTCTGCTGCTTTGCCTCCTCTTTAGAGACTTTTTGATGCAATCGAATTGCCTCTGTTACCTGATTTCCACAAGTGAAAACCGGATTAAGCGAAGTCATGGGTTCTTGGAAAATCATTGCCAATTCATTCCCACGATAATGCCGCATTTCCTGCTCCGATACTTGTACCAAATCTACAGCCGCATCCTTACCTTTCTCATAATATAAAATCTCACCACCTACAATTTTACCCGGTGGGTCAGGTATCAAACGCATAGCAGAAAGCGAGGTCACGGATTTTCCTGACCCTGATTCACCTACAATACCAACTGTTTCACCACGATTCAATTCAAAGGTGACATCATCCACAGCTTTGGTTGTACCCTCGCCTGTCGTAAAATAGGTTTTGAGATTGTTGACTTCAAGTAATTTTCGCATAATTTAATGTTCGGCGTTCATTTGTCTATCATTCTGCGTTCAAGATGGAACACAAAACATAATACCTCGTAAACCTTAAAGGTAATTCGATTTTTTTATAAAAAGAAAAAGAATAGCTGTCATTTTTTCAGAGGTTGGAAGTCAAACCGCGTTGCTGTCAGATGTTAGATTAATCCGAAACACACTTTTTAACCCAATATATCGTCTGACCTCTGTCGTCTGACAATGAAATGCTCTGACTTCTAATTTTTTCTCCAAACAAATTTGCACTTTTCCAAAAAGCCCTTTACATTTGTCAAATCAAAAAATAAATCATGCAATATTTCACAAATACATGGTGGTGGCACGTTCCTTATTCCATTGGATGAGGCAACCGCCCTTTGTATGTGATTTAAAAATATTCAAAACGGCTTGTCGGTATCATCCGGTAAGCCGTTTTTTCATTTTAGTCGGCGGTTTGTCAGTCCGCAGTCCGCCGTTATTACGCAAAGCCTGTTTCACGTCAAAGCGGCGGACCGCGGACGGAATAGCAGCGTACATAATTCTTATGAAAATTCAACTAAAAACTACCGTCACAAAATTAATGTCAGATTTCGTGACACCTGTGACGCTTTACTTGCGAGTAAGAGACAAATTTACCGACCCTGTACTACTCGAAAGTAATGATTTTCGCAGCAAACAAGATTGCATGTCCTTCATCGGATTACAGACGATTGGCAGCTTTGAGGTGAAGGCAGGACACATGCGCGAGTATGTACAAGGTGTACATGAAAACGAATCTGAGGTAACTAATGTAAGACAAGTCCCGGAGGCACTAAAGCGATTCGTAGGGCAATTTGAAGTAAATAATGAAGGTGAATATGAAGGCTTCAACGGCTTTTTCGGACACACCGGATTTGACGGCGTACAGTATTTTGATACACTCAAATTTGACAAAGAAAAACGCAAGTTTGACATTCCCGATGTGCGGTATCATTTATATCAATTTGTGATTGCAATCGACCATTTTAAGGACGAAATGTATGTCTTGGAAAATCTATTGCCGGGACAAGAATCACGCAAAGATGAGTTGATTACATTAATTAAAAGTCAAAAGTTTATTGTACATCAATTCAAAGCAGAAGGTACAGAAACAAGCAATTTGACCGATGAAGAATTTAAAGAATTAGTTCGTATCGGGAAACACCATTGTCAGATTGGAGATGTCTTTCAAATTGTCTTGTCACGACAATTTTCGAGGAAGTTTAAAGGCGATGAGTTTAATGTGTATCGCGTCTTGCGAACGATTAACCCTTCACCCTATTTATTCTATTTTGATTATGGTAATTATCGGATATTTGGCTCATCGCCCGAATCACAAATGGTCATCAAAGACGGCATAGCCACCGTCAATCCGATTGCAGGTACATACCGTCGTACAGGCGATTTGGAAACCGACCTCGCAGGTGCAGAAGCCCTCCGAAAAGACCCCAAAGAAAACGCCGAACACATTATGCTCGTCGATTTAGCCCGCAACGATTTGGGGCGACATGCATATAATGTCACGGTGGAAAACCTCAAGGATATTCACTACTATAGTCACGTCATCCATTTAGTCTCAAAAGTGACGGGAAAAATTGAAGAAGGCGGTAATCCGATACAAATTTTTGGTGACACTTTCCCGGCGGGTACGCTTTCCGGCGCACCCAAGTATAAAGCTATTCAATTGATTAATCAATACGAAAATCAAAACCGCAGTTTTTACGGTGGCGCACTTGGTTATATCAATTTTAATGGCGAAATGAATCAGGCGATTGTTATTCGTTCGTTTTTGAGTATGGATAATACACTGCGGTATCAAGCAGGTGCGGGGATAGTCGTTCACAGCGTACCTGAAAGCGAATTGCAAGAAGTCAATAATAAATTAGGAGCATTGACAAAAGCTATTATTGAAGCAGAAAAAATAAAGTAACACAGGCTTCCAGCCTGAACTCGTGTATGTAGGTCATTATTCGTAAAAAAGTAAAAATGCAGGCTGGAAGCCTGTGCTACAATTATGAAAATATTAGTACTCGACAATTACGACTCATTCACCTTTAACTTGGTGCAATATATACAGGAAATACTCGGACATAAAGTAGAAGTCATTCGCAATGACGCCATTGATATTGAACGAGTTGCGGAATATGATGTCGTCGTGTTGTCACCCGGACCCGGAGTGCCTAAAGATGCGGGAATTATGCCCGAATTAATAAAAAAATATGCCGGAAAGAAGCCAATTTTAGGCGTGTGCTTGGGACATCAGGCGATAGGAGAGGCATTTGGCGGAGAATTAGAAAATCTCGCGGAAGTCTATCATGGTGTAGAAACTCCGATTAAAGTGACAACACAAAATTCTGTACTGTTCAAAGATTTACCGGAAGAAATGCAGGCAGGACGCTACCATTCGTGGGCAGTCAAGACCAATAATTTACCCGATTGCTTCGAAGTGACTTCGGTAGATACCAATGGCGCGATTATGTCGATGCGGCATAAAGAGCATGAGGTGTATGGCATTCAATTTCACCCTGAATCCGTGATGACGCCTGAAGGAAAACAGATGCTAAGAAATTTCTTAGAACATTGCAAAACAACGGTACAGGCTGCTTTAGCTGCCAAGAAATAATACTGTTTTATTTTTTATGAAAAAATAATCGGCAGCTAAAGCAGCCGCTACGTTTACGAAAATGAAAGAAACACTTAACCGCCTGTTCAATCACGAAACCCTCACACGCGAGGAAGCCAAAACCATGCTCATCAACATCTCCAATGAGCAATACAATCCGGTGCAAGTAGCGAGCTTCATGACGGTATATCAAATGCGCGATATTACACTACCGGAATTGCAGGGATTCCGTGATGCGCTTTTGGAATTATGCGTTAAAATCGACGTAGGCGATAACGAAACACTCGACATTGTAGGCACGGGCGGTGACGGCAAAAATACCTTTAATATCTCCACCACTTCGGCAGTAGTGATTGCGGGTGCGGGCTATAAAGTGACGAAGCATGGCAGCTACGGCGTATCGTCAGCAGTAGGCTCATCGAATGTGCTGATGCAACTTGGCTACGAATTTACGAATGATGAATCTGTACTGAAACGACAGTTGAACGAAGCGGGTTTATGTTTTCTTCATGCGCCACTTTTTCATCCGGCAATGAAGGCGGTGGTGCCGATTCGTAAGCAACTCGGCATGAAGACCTTCTTCAATATGCTCGGACCATTGGTGAATCCATTACAACCTGAATATCAATTGTTTGGAACATTTAGTTTGGAGCTATCCCGCCTGTATCAATACGTGATGCAAGAGACGGGAAGGCGATTTACGATTGTGTATGCAATGGACGGTTACGATGAAATTTCGCTCACAAGCAATGCAAAAGTGCGGACTCATTTATCAGAAAAAATGCTTGCACCAAACGATTTTGACCGCGAAAAACTCGCTCCCGAATCCCTCTACGGCGGAGAAACACCCGAAGATGCTGCGACGATTTTCAAAAACATTTTAAATAATAAAGCAACAAAATCGCAAAAGGATGTTGTCACAGCAAATGCAGGTTTAGCCATTCATACGATTAAGCCGGAAACTTCGTTAGTAGATTGTGTGGCGGAGGCGAAGGAAAGTATTGAAAGTGGAAACGCCTTAACAACATTTAAGAAATTAATCTAATTCGTATTGGAATTTGGAATTTGTTTTTTGGAATTTTATGAATCATGACAATTTTACAAAAAATAGTTGAACACAAAAAGAAGGAAGTTGCCGAGCGCGAGAGTTTAGTGCCAGTTAAATTATTGGAGAAAAGTATTTACATGGAAACGCCCGTCGTTTCGCTGCGAAAATACCTTTTGAGAGAAGATAAAACGGGGATTATTGCCGAGTTCAAACGGCGTTCACCGTCTAAAGGTGACATCAATCCCTATGCGTCGGTAGAACAAGTAAGTATCGGCTACATGCAGGCGGGGGCGTCAGCGTTGTCGGTGCTGACAGATGAACATTTCTTCGGTGGAAAAAACGCTGACCTGACCGAAGCGCGTAAATTTAATTTCTGCCCAATCTTGCGTAAAGACTTCATTATCAGTGAATATCAAATTGTAGAAGCGCGTTCTATCGGTGCAGATGCGATTTTATTGATTGGTGAATGTTTGGAAAAAAAGGAAGTCGCACAACTCGCAAAATTTGCTAAATCACTCGGCTTAGAAGTCTTATTTGAGCTACATTCAAAAGAACAAATCGAAAAAATTACAGACGACATTGACATCGTAGGCGTCAATAATCGCAACTTAAAAACCTTTGAGGTCAACTTTCAAAATTCGATTGATATGTTGCCGCATTTACCACAGGAAAAAGTGAAAATTTCGGAAAGCGGTATCAGCGAACCTTCCAGTATTTTGGAATTGCGCGATGCAGGTTTTCAAGGCTTTTTAATTGGTGAAACATTTATGAAAACTGCTGAACCGCATAAGACTTGCCGGGCATTTATCCGACAGATTGAGGTAGCGGGTTTGTGGTGATTTTTTGATTTCAATGATAAAAAAATCTCTCATCACAAAAGCGCGGGGTTTAAACCCC
>JAHDEO010000228.1:10237-11256 GCA_020628725.1 Saprospiraceae bacterium | reverse complement strand
ATTGGATGTTACATTTTGCATTGGGTAGCAACCCGATGTTGTGATATTTCGCCCCGTTGGGGCTGGGCATGGTGGTGATTTCCTGTACAAAATGCGTATATTTGAAAACACGAATTGCTCCAAAGCCTCAGCGAGGTGACATAATATAACGTAGCATCGGGTAGAAACCCGATGCTATCATATACCGCCTATTCAGGGCTACGATTATTGGATGTTACATTTTGCATTGGGTAGCAACCCGATGTTGTGATATTTCGCCCCGTTGGGGCTGCGTGTTATGATAATTTTTCAAAAACATGATATATTTGGAATCCCAAAGCCTCAACGAGGCGACATACCATAGCGTAGGGGCTTGTCCCTACGTACATAATACACACACATTCATCCATAAAATCAAATCAATTATGCCACAATCATTGGTCAAAAATTTTATCCATTTGGTATTTAGCACCAAGCATCGCCAGCCATTTATTGATAAAACCATTCAACCAGAATTGTACGCCTACATCGGTGGAATTTGTAAAAATCATGAATGTTACCCTTATGCGATTGGTGGCATGGAAGACCATATTCATATCCTTTGTTTGTTATCGAAAAAAATGGCTTTGTATCAGTTGCCGGAAGTTGTTAAGTCCAATTCCTCTCGTTGGATAAAGACAAAAGGAAAAGCATATCAAAACTTTTATTGGCAAAGCGGCTATGGTGCGTTTTCGGTCAATCCTTCTGAAATTGAAGTCGTAAAAAGTTATATCGCTAACCAAGAAGAGCATCATAAATCGCGTGGTTTTCAAGATGAATATCGAGCAATCCTAAAAAAATATGAAATGGAGTATGATGAGCGTTATGTTTGGGATTAATGGGGTTTAGGTGCTACATTACTTCCTTTTGTCACGCTCAAAGGCGCGTCTCGTATCGGCTGCCTTTCCCGAAGCAAGTGGTGGGGCGGGTAGGTGTTACATTTCACATATATACGAAATATACCGCCCACGAAAATGCCTTTGTGTAAGTTGTTGGAGGTT
>JAHDEO010000228.1:0-10227 GCA_020628725.1 Saprospiraceae bacterium | reverse complement strand
AAGTCTAATTCTTTACGTTGGATAAAGACAAAAGGTGAGGCGTATCAAAACTTCTATTGGCAAGTGACTATCATGTATTTTCGGTCAATCCTTCCGAAGTTGAAGTCGTGAAGGGGTACATAGGAAACCGGTATCGAAACTTTTCGATACCGGTTTACCGTTTAAGAGCTGTATATCCCATTGCTTGTTGTGCTTGCTTGCTCAACTACAAAATACGGGATGACTCATGTTTTGTGGCACAGGCTTCAATGTGCATGATGTTCCCAGGTGTTATATTTTGTTTTCTGCGTTCCCGTTTTTCCGGCGTTAATTTTTTTGGTACTAATTAGTCTGTTTTTCTGTGCTAAGATTTTTTGGTGTTAATCCCTATGTGTTTTTCTGTGCTAATGTCTTTGACGTTAGTTGTTCTGTTTTTTTGTGCTAAGATTTTTTGGTGTTAATCCCTATGTGTTTTTCTGTGTTAAAATGCTTCCCTCAGAGCTAATCACGTTCTCTTGTGCTAATGCCTTTTTGATGCTAATTCCCTATGTGCTTTTCTGTGTTAATGGCTTTCTTGACGTTAATTTACTCCGATGTTTTTTTGTGCTAAAGTTTCTCTGACGTTAAGAGTCGTTCTATATTGTTTCCTGTTGTTATTACTTCTTTGGCGTTAATTCCGATGTCAATAGTTCTTTTGTGTTAATGCTTTCCTGACGTTAATCTTCTTCTAATTTTGTTTTTTTGTGCTAATGTTTTAATTTTGAAAGCTGATGTGTATGAAACTTTGTTCCTTCCTTTTTAGAACGATTGCAAGATGAACCTTTTTTATTTACCTTAAGTTTCTTTTGAAACGTAAATCCAGACAAATTGGCGTCTATATACTAGAGGCGGGGTAACTTGCACACCCTAACACACTACCACAATTAACTGAAAATAAATAGCTTAGGGCATTTTTCATGTTATCAAAACCCGTCGTTATTTAGTTTTAAAAATTCCCGCAAAACAATAAAATATTTTTTAAAATAATATTTATTTTATTTTTAATAAATTTAATAAAACAAAAAAATATTTATTTTTTTAGAGGTCTAACCTCTAATTATATCCAAGATGAGAACTTCCAAACTGGTCAGGCTTTTCCTTAATTTGGATACGAGGGAACTCTCCCGATTCGAGCATCACTTGAAATCCGAGGGTAGCGGCTATGCTATGGAGGTGCAACTTTTATTGTTTGATTATTTGAAAAAAAATGTCCACAAAAAAATGAGGGAGGGTTATGAAGATTTGTTGGATGATAAGGTTGTTCATCGAAACCTATCTAAGAAAAATAAGTCGATAAAGAGCGTCAATATGACCAAAGTCAAATCGGGTTTATACAAAAATCTGACTGATGCCATTATTCATTATCAACTTGAAAAAGAACGCAGCGAAGAAGATAATGTACAGAGACAAATGTTGCTTATTCGTTATCTCAAAAATAAATTAGCTAATAACGAAACGCCTAATAAAGACCTTTCAGACCTATACACAAATATCATTCAAGAAACACATAAAAACACAAAATCTAAGATTAAAAAGACCATATTTGACTATCTGGATCTACATGTCCTGAATCATTATTTGTATTTCAATGTCGATACAGATGCCTGGGCAGCAGACGGAGAAATGGAAGAAATGAACAATAGTATTGATTTATATTATTGCCTGACCAAACTCAAATATTGCATAGAGGTAATGGTGCGCCAGCGTGTACTCAACGAAACAAACACAGTACTACTTAAGGACGAAAGTCGTCACATTGCCAATAAATTTATGGATAGTTCAACGCCGCTTGTTCAGATATATGCACGGTGTTTTGATCTGTATAATAAATCGGAATTTGACGAGATAGGTTTGACCACTCTTATCTCGCTCATCAAGGAAAACCTACATCTTGACACATCTGAATTAACCGTTATCATCACATTTGTAATTAATTACATTAACTTATCTGGACGACATGATACCAAATTCCGAGAAATGAATTGCGAACTCCACGAAATAGCTTTTGATAAAGACCTTTTCGTGGATGAAGGATTCTTGGAACCTAATAAATTAATAAATTATGTTTTTATATGCGCGCGACAAGGTAAAGGCGATGAAATCCCCCAAATACTCCGCAACCATCTCAATAAAGTAAAGAACAAAGGCAAACAAGCTAACAAAGACGGACAGCAAGATAAGACATCTGTTATATGTGAAGCTTATTACCTTTTTTCAATCAAAAAATTTGCTGACGCTTTCAATTTATTATTCAAGAAAAGTTTTAGAAACGAGCCTTATTTTTTACACTTTAGAGCTTTACGCATAAAAAGTATCTATGAGGCAGAAATGCTACCACTTGGTAATTTTGATTTTTGGGCACAAACAGACACCGTGAGAGAATGTAATCGCTTCATTAAGGCACTTCAAAAACGTGAGAATATATACCATCAAATTGTATACGAACAAAATGTCAATTTTGCCGAAATGGTCATCAAAATGTATCATTACATTCAAGATGTCAATGCCACAAAAACACAAAAAAATGCGCTCTTGATTGAATTGCAAAACATAAAGAACATCTCCTATCGGCATTGGTTAGGATTGAAAATCAGTGAATTATAAATCCTCTCCTAAACACCAAACTTTAAGTTTTGAAAATTTAGATTTCACAAAAAAGCACCACCCTGCCGAAACAAAGTGGTGCTGCACAATTTGAAGCCGTGCTATTTTTTCAAAAATTATTCAACACGTAGTCTTGTCACTTCTGTTGCTCCTGTTTGGATGTTAGTAACAACTACGTCAATAAAATCATTACCTTCCGGTATTTCTACCACATATGTTCCGCTTCTTTGAGTCATAGAATTCGTGCTGATAAATCTATCAGTACTACTCAATATCGTAACATTATAGATGTTGTTGTCAATTACCTCAACACTCAACATTCTATTTTGGACGGTGGTTGTCAGTCCAGAACCTGCAAAAGTTGCAGTAGTCATCATCAAGATGAACATGAAAATTGCTGTTAATCGTTTCATAGTCTTACATAGGTGTGAACATCGCCGGGTAGCGATATTCGGGTTTTACAAAATCCTACATAAAACCTGAATTGAGTCGGTCGGAAGACTTTCGAATAAAATAAATAAGTCGAAAACTTGAATATGAGCTAGAATAGCCCTACTTTTGTAGAAAGTTACGTTAGGTCGTGGAAAATTTAACGTAATTTCTGTTTCCGAGCCTGCGTCAAATAGGTTTCAAGCAGAAATTTAAAATATAAGGGATTGCTTCATTATGGGGCAATCCTTTTTTTATTGTTTTTGCAAATAGCAGATAAATTTTCAGATTTTAGTGTGATTTCTATTTATCGCTGAAATTTTGATTTAATTCGCTAGTGAATTAAAATTATTCGTTGCTAAACAAATACTTTCCTTGTAGCATATCATATCGTGGTTAATTTTGATTTTGGTGTAACTCTTTGATTAATAACGCTTCTGTAAATAAAACGAATCGTAAAGCAAAATAGTTCCCTGCGTCACGAATTTTTCTGAAATTTTGGGAATTTTTCGATGAATCATTACGTTTTATACATGAAAGACGTATTTTTCACGAAAAGAGGTTCTGCAACTTCAAATTCAAAATGAGTATAACTTCAAATTCAAAGCAATTCCAATATAGTTGAAATAAGTGCTCGATTCGTATTGATTTGAGGTTGTAGATAGATAGTCGGTGTAGTTTATGTTTTATTCGGAGTTGAACTTACATGTCTTTCAGGTTTTTAGAAATAAAAAACACAAAAATGGTTGCATGTACACCGCAAACATTTCTACATTTTAATATTTATTTAAGTTTGATAATGGTTTGTGTTACAAAATACTTATCAAATTTAGTGACAAGTTAATAATCCGAGTTTAGGGTGGCGGATTACGAGTTATTTCAATACACATAGAAAATAACTCGTAATTCATAGCCAGCTAACTCGCAACTCAAATTATAACGTGGCAAACAAGGCAAAAAGTATAGCACCGCAATTATTAGATTTGGTCATCAACTGCGTCTATCCATTTGAGACACCTTTTAAAAAGGATACTGACTTCAAGGGAATATCCGAATCCAACTATACATTGGTATTGGATTTTTTGTGGGATAAGATAGTAAAGCACATCAACGAAAACCGCGATGATGCGGACATCGTTTATGAAAAATTGAAACGAAACCTCATCAACCCGCCGGATGATTTCGAAAAATTTGATGAAGATAAAAATCGGCTTGTCCTCTCTCCAAAGACACTGAAATCTACTTTGGTCAAAGGCGAATGCTCAGCAAAAACAATGGGATTTTTTGAAGCCCTCGAAATCGTCATTCAGACAGAGGAAGCTGCAAAAAAAGACCTACGACGTGTCAGCGGATATTACAATATTTACAATTTACACAACACCAAATCAGGCAAATTTCAAATTTCAAATCTCCACATTTCACTGGAAGGAGACAGCTACCTTATATATACAAGCAAACGATATTGGCACCGATATGAGCGCAGAAATCCGATTCAGGTCGAAATTATCAATAAAGATAAGCTCCTCATGACCTATAAAGAAGAGGATTTTCGATTGATATTTTATGCCTATATCGGTAAGGAAAATGCGCCCAAACTCATTCAAGCCGTTTTTCTATACAACAATACGGATGGGCAAACCATTGGTAGTCAATGCCTTTTCCACCGAATAGAAAGCGTGGACGATTTCGCTGACCCACTCCGCGAACAATCGGACATTCCTCTAAAAAATGAACGCGGTAATTCAACATTAAACATTGACCAACAAAAAGCCATAAAAAAATACTTGTTTAATAAAGCGCATTTTAGCAAACCTGCATTTGTGGAGGGATTAAAATTTAATTTAGACGACCTGCACCTCGAACCTGCACCTGCCAAGCAAACCGCCCTTTTTTATCAAGTGACAAAAACGCTTTGTGGCTACTATCGCATTTATTATAACGAACGATACATGACGGCAGAAGGATTGCAAAATGAAATCAAACGCAATCATTATTATTCGACGGTGGGCGAGGGCATTTTGCGAATTTATGAGGATGACAGTACAGGCGTATTAAGATGCGATATGATGAATCGCAAAAACAAAAATGGCGAAGCCATCATCTATCGAGGTTATGTACAAAATGACATGCTCAATGACCAATCCTACGTCATTCTCAACATGTACGCCAATAACAACACCCGTTTTATTAACCTCATATTGACCAAAGCCGGGGGCGATTACCTACTTGGTAGCCACAACACCATGTACGAGCCTGCGCTCGAACTTGGTACAGGTCCCGTCGTAGTGGTTCGCGATGATGCACTTTCGGAAGGCGTTCCGCCAAATAGTTTGTCACCTTGCCCGAAGAAAGAAGACAGCACGCTTGATAGCATCATCAATTATATCTCCCGAAATCAACAAGGTTTGAATATTCCTGTGACCCGTTTTTCGGATTTGGACAAATACAAAAACCTGCGGATTGAGGGCATTTATAAAATGTATTCCTACGGAAAAGGTGGTATTCGTCGTAGCGGATTGAAAATCAACAAATCAGGCTTTGTAGAACACATCGGACATGCAGGCAGCGAACGCACGATTGCCTATGGCTATATCGAAATCGTGGGTGCGATTGTGTATATCACATTAAGAGATGTAGCAACGGGGCGATTGGGTTTTCTCATCTTACGCGTTGCAGAAAGTGAACCGCACATTGACACGGAAAACAGCCGTCGAAGCACTATTTATGTCGGTACTTTTTGCGGTGTGACGCGGCGAAATGAGCAACATCCTTTGGCGTCGCGCATCGTCGTACAATACACAGATACCGATATGAAAAATGAGCTAAGCGAGGTTATAACACCTCGCATGTTCAAAGGTGATGAGGTGAAAGATGAAACAAATATTCCCAAAGCAATTTGCAATGCACTCCTGAGTAAAGAAGAATCCTTTGTTGGTTTTCTCAAACGCCGAACCACGATTCTCGACCTCGATGACCTTCAAAAATTTAATACCGAATCTTCGGACGCTGCCGAATCTCTACGTCAACGTGCTGTTTATTTTGTTTTGAAAAATGATAATGAAAAGGCATTGGAATTATTGGGTAAAATCCGTTATTTCCCTGATGCAGAAATGTATATGGAGCGATTTGAAAATGATTTGAAAGAAATGAAAAATGGTGCTGATTTTTTGGAAAATGCAGTTTATCAATCATTTAAAGATTCATTACACCAAAAAACGTAAAAATGTCATCTTCTACTGTGAACGGAGTAAATTTCGGAAAATGCTAACGTCGTTAGACGTGATTCATTTGGTAGCCCCAAGTTTCAACTTGGGGGCAAAACAATTCCCCTCTCACAAATTGAGTGTCATAGACACGGGACATCAAGCCATGCAACGTACCTACGGCACTCTGATTATACGAATACGCCCTTTTCCCCAAGTTGAAACTTGGGGTTACTAAATCAGCCGTGTCTATCGACACTTTTTTCAAAAATATTGTCTTTATATTTTCCGAAATTTACTCCGTGCAAAGCATGACATGAAACAATAACTTATGAGACATTCAATACTAATCATTGCCGCCGTTTTAATCGCTCAAATGAGCGCAGCACAATCCATTCAAGGGCTTATTTTGGATAAAGAAACAGGTGAACCTTTACCATTTGCCAATGTCATCTTATTTGAAGATAGCGTTCAAATAGGTTGGATGACGACTTCTTTGGAAGGCGAATATTATTTTGATATAGCTCCCGGCACTTATGATGTAGAGGCGGTGTATGTCGGATATTTAAATGGACAAACCAACGAAGTAGTTGTGAGTGAGGGTAGTACAAAAGCTGATATTGAAATGGAGATAGATGAAAATGGTATTGATTTGTCAGATATTGAAATTAGTAACCTAAATATCAAACTTATTCGGAAAGATGAAACATTAAGTGGCGAAACACTTCCTAGAATTAAACAAGGCGTTATCAAAGGAAGAATTTTTGATGAAAAAACAAAGGAAAAACTACCTTTCGCTGATGTCGTATTACTTCAAAACGGTATTCAAACTGTCGTAACAATGAGCAACCCTAATGGAAAGTATATTTTCTATGGATTAAAACCCGGTGAGTACGATATAGAAGTAGTTTATGTTGGTTATCCCAATGCAAGAGTCACAGGAATATTAGTTGATGACAATACGATTCCATTAGATATTTCGATGAATACATCGGACGAATTTATTCCTATAGAAGTAAAGATTCGCAGCATCAATATCCCCATTATCAGAATGGACGAAATCTCCACCGGAACAACATGGAAAGCCCACGAAATAAAACGATTCCCCGGCTTCTAAATCATTCACTCATTCAAAATTCGCTCATTCACTCATTCAAAATTGTAGCATTTCAGCATTATCGCATTGTAGCATTGTAGCATTGTAGCATTCAAAATAGGCTCACATAGCCCAAATGAATCTTACCCGCCTGAAAATCAATCGGATTGCCAAGTTGCCGCCCAAGCGCGTAGCTGATGCCAAAGATACCCGCACGCGTCTCAAAAGTCATCCCTCCACCGAAACTGAAAGGTTGGTCGCTGAAGTTATTTTCTACACTCCTGTTTTCCATGTAGGCATAATCGCCGAAGACGTATACATAGGAATTTTTGCCGATTAAAAGCCGATATTCCGCTGTAAAAACCGCATATAGAGAAGCAAAAATTGCTTCCTCATCAAAACCACGCAACAGGCGATTCCCACCGATGCGAAACAATTCATTTTGATACAAATTATTCTGCGAAATACGCCAACCGCTTTGCACACCCGTCTTGAGGGTCATGCGCTTGCTTGTTTGCCAATATCGCGCTACATCCACGTTGAAGGTGTATTGAAAACTTCGTAATTGAAGCGTATCGTACAAGCTCGCATAATCGAATACGGGGTCACTTGGGTCGTTGAGTTGCATGATTCTTTGATTTCGGTCAATGCGCTTCGCACCTGCACCTGCGCGTAGCATCAGGTCGTATCCTTTGCGCGGATTGAAGCGATAATCAAGTTTTTGATAACGATATTCTAAGCCGAAAGTCGAGTTGACCACATCAATATTTGCAGGTAATCGACGATTCGCAATGATTTGATTTTCGTTGATTTCCAAAAGATTTGTGGACATGGTATTCCAAAAGGCTTTGAGGTAATTGCCGCCTTCAAAATGATACTGCACCCCAATATCACGTATCAAATCCAAATAACTCGTATCGCGTCTGTACAAATCAAAATCAAACTCAAAACCAAAAGGTAAACCCAGAAAATAGGGATACAAAAAATGGGATTCCATTCGCCACGTATCGGCACGAAGTCCTTCGATTTTAAAATGAATTTCCTTACCCGTTCCAAAGGGGTTTTTGAGGTCAAGTTCGCCATTACCTATAATTAACAGACGCCCTGTTTCGGCATTATTCGGCAAAAAACCAATGAGAAAATCGAAACGACTGGCTTTTTTATTTTTCAAAAACAAATTCACCGTCGCTTTATCTTTTACAAAAGTCACATTTGGCGGTCGTTCTTCTTCTAAAAATGCTAATTCACGAATGCGACTACTGATTTTTTTCACCTTATCTTCTTCATACACATCGTTAGGTTTGATGCTAAGATAACCTGATAGATAATTTTCGGAGATTACCGCATCCGTCTCCACACTAATCGTCTCAAAAACAATAGGTTGATTCCGCTTCATGTATAGACGTGCAGCAATTTCATTATCAGAAATCCGAATACTATCCAGCCAAACCTGAGCGAATGGAAAACCGTTATTTTCAGCGTAAGAAAGCAGTTTTTCTTGCAAATTTTTCAACTCACGATAATGAAAAGGCTTACCCGAATAAAAGCGCGTTTTGAAACCAATTTTATCCAAAAAAATATCGGGTACATTACCGTTTTCAAGGCTCGCCCATTCGTATACATCACCTGTGTATAAGTGTGCGGTGTGGAGCGTGTCATTTATAGTAAGGCTATCGACTGAAGCAGCAAGGTAGCCTTTATCATGTAATTGCAGGAGGACTTGATTGAGGTCTTGAATAAGAGTTTCAGGAGAATGATTTTCGGTGTTGTAAGAAATATTTTTTTTTATAAAATCATCATTTTTATCCAAACAAATAATATCCAATCGCAAACTGTCTTGTGCTGAAAGCACAAAAGGAAATAGTAGTATTACGATGTGTAAAATTTTCAAAATCAAAAGATTTTACTCGAAATTTGGCGGTCAAAATTTGAAGCACCAAATTGAACAGTGAAAAATTCAACGAGATATAACAATGTTAAAGGGTGACTTATTGCGTTGACAAGTGATAAAATAGTGTTAAGGGGTGGATTTATTCCATATTTATTCATATCTTGTCATACAGTAGAAACATTTAAAAGTTAAGAAACGATGAAAAGGATTTTACTAACCTTAATGACTTTTGCGGTTTTCGGTGCGACAACTTTCGCACAGAATTTTACCGTAGAACCTTCTCCCGCTAGTGCTTCCGGCGAGCCTGAAGACCAATTTATTGATGCATCTTCATTAGTGATTAATCAAACAAACCAAACGCTTAATTTGCGTTGGGAGCGTATAGTCATAGATATGCCCGCAGAATGGGATGCCCCGATTTGTGATAATGTACTGTGTTGGGCACCTCATATAGCTGCGAAAGATTTTACATTGGATCCCAATGAGTCGGGTGACATGAAAGTAAGTTATCGACCAAATAACACGGAAGGAAATGGTGAAGTACACATACGTATATATGACCCTTTGGATAGTCTGAATACGGTCCAAGAGCATATTTATTATGGTACAGCGGGTACGGTATCTGTCGAAGAACCGGAAGAAATGGATTTTACCATTTATCCAAATCCCGCGAGAGACTTTGTGGTATTACCCGAAAACAATCAAATTACAAAAGCAATTTTATATAATATTGCAGGTAAACAAGTCAGAACATTCAATATGGCAGCAAATACTCGCCAATTCAATGTCGCAGATTTGATGCGTGGTACTTACCTCCTGCAATTTATCGACGAATCAGGCGCAATACTGCACACGACTCGTTTGACTAAGACATAATTTAGATTTTAAATGTTAAATAAAAGCCTTTCCATTGTGGAAAGGCTTTTTTTATGTGCAGAACCATACAGAAAAAAGACACACGCATTTTAACTTCCATTTGCAGCTTT
>JAHDEO010000227.1 GCA_020628725.1 Saprospiraceae bacterium | reverse complement strand
TTATCAATGCAATATGCGAATGGACAGTATCAGGTGAGCAGCCGGAAGAGCCGGAGACGGAATGTTGGGAAACAGCGACTTTTGAAGATTTTAGTTGTGAATGGGAAGTCACGGGATTTCCCCCTCCGGAGGCGGTGACAGAATGTTGGGAAACAGCAATATTTGATCATGTAGAATGTTATTGGGTTGTCACAGGCGAAATGCCCGAAGTAGATGACGGTTGCGATTTAACAGATGACTCCCTCAATGATGCAACTTGTGAGATAATAAATGAACCGAACTGTCCCGCCGGTCTGGTCTTCGATGCCGAAAACTGCGAGTGTGTCGTCTATGGAGGCATTCAAAACTTTACCTTTTATGATGAGAATCAAAATCAAATACAGGATAATGGCGAGCCATTTATGTCTATTCCTTTGATGCTCAATTCAAATAATCTCAGCATTTATACCAATAATGAAAATTTATACATACTCGAACCTGGCAACTACACTGTAAGTATAGATACAGGCACAGAATGGATACTCACAACGGACTCGAGCTCCTATTCTATTACGGTTAATGTAAATGATACTATTCCTGTCCGTTTCGGACTATATCCGAGCGAGCTAAATTCAGATGTACAAACCACCGTCTACGCGCTCTGGCCCCGATGCAATGAATTATACACAATTGATGTAAGCACAAAAAATATAGGCACAACTTTAGCAAGCGGCACTACCTGGTTTCAAATGGACACGGCAATCGTTGATTTTACTTTTATTCACCCACCGGATGTCATGGATAATAGCACTTTTCCGACGAGTTATGGCTGGAATTTTACGAATCTTTACCCCTTTGAATCTATCACATGGCAAGTAGAGATACTGGTTCCCGGTCCGCCTGATTTTGCGGTGGGTGATTTCTTGTTGTTTGAATCTTTGACAGAATACAGCGATGCTAACGGATCACATATAGAGCAAGGCATCACCTGCGGCGGCGAAGTCCGCTGTTCCTACGACCCTAATGATAAGCTCGTCAATCCCCACCGCCCATACAACGAAGTCTTATTTGACGAGGATTTTATCTACACCATCCGCTTCCAAAATACGGGCAATGATGTCGCCTACGATGTAACGATACTCGACACATTAGATGCAAATTTGGATTGGGAAACATTCCGCGTGTTAGGAAGCAGTCATAACGAAGTGTTGAATACAAGCCTTGATAATGAAGGCATCATTACCTTTGATTTTCCCAATATTTTCCTACCCGATTCCACTTCCAATTGGGAAGGTAGCAATGGTCATGTCACTTACATGATAAGCGCATTGGATGGGCTTGCTGAAAATACAGTTATAAATAATTCCGCCGGCATTTATTTTGACCAAAATCCGCCCATTATTACCAATACAACAGAAAGTGTGATGGTGAGTATGTTGACTTCTACCACTTCGCCTGACGACCTTTTCCCCGACCTCACTATCCTCCCCAATCCAAATACAGGCATCTTCCAAGTAGAAGGCATCCCACGAGGGACATACAATTTACTCAATACAAAAGGACAAATTATCCAAAGCGGACAACTGGAAAGCGGTACTTTGATTGATATTTCAGCCGCAGCACAAGGCGTTTATTTTATTCAAATGATGATAGATGAACAGATGGTGACGCGGCGAGTGGTGAAATTATAAAAACAAATTACTTTACCTTTTTTTTAAATAAAACATAATGAGACTTTTTTTTACATTTTTATGCGTGCTTTTGAGCCTTGTTTATTCATTTGGGCAGAGTTGTTTGCCAAATGGGATTACCCTTAACACACAAGAAGAAATTGATAATTTCGCAGCAAATTATCCGGGATGTACGGAGATTATTGGTACTGTCTTGATTGGTACAAATAGCGGTGGGTGGCCCGTGTCACTCAATAATTTGAATGGGTTGAGCCAGATTACTGCTATTGGTGGCGATTTACGTATCAGAAATACTACGGACTTGTATGATTTGTCCGGTTTAAATAATCTGACAACAGTAGGCGATGATTTAGGTATTCTTGATAATGAGGACTTATCAAGTCTGGAAGGCTTAGAAAACTTGTCTTTTGTCAATGATAACGTTACAATTTACCAAAATAATGACTTAGGTAATTTTTTGGGATTGAATGGGCTTGAGACCATAGGGGGAGGTATTTCTATTTCCAACAATTCCAACTTGAATAATTTAAGTGGTTTTAATAATATTGATTCTTTAAGCGGTATAGTAGAGATTAAAAACAATCAGATGCTCTACGAGATTGAAGGTTTTAATAATCTCATCAAATTAGATATTCTCGCAATTGACAACAACAATAACCTTACAAATATTGCAGGATTCAATAATATTGAGAAAGGTAGTATAGAAATTATTGAAAATGATAATCTTTCAAGTCTTTTAATTCTTAATAATATCACTGAATTGGATGGAAGTATTAATTTTTCTTATAATGGTCAATTAGTTACACTTAATAATTCTTTTAATAATCTTACGTCTATCTCAGGTGGTTTATCTCTTCAATACAATGTGGCTTTGACAGATGTTAATTTGCTCCCTATCAATCTAACTTCTGTCGGAAAACTCACGATTAAAGGGGGAAATTTTGAGGATATGAGTGCTTTTAGCAACTTGATAGAAATTGAAGAAATTTACATCTCCATTAATGATAATTTTACAAACCTTAATGGCTTACAAAGTATAGATACACTAACTACGCTTGAGATTGAATACTGCGATAGTCTGGTTAATTTGAATGGATTGAATAATCTTCATCATATTAGAGACAGACTCGTGATTAGATTATCTGAAAACCTCACGGATATTTCAGCACTTAGCAATTTGCATCATGTGGGGGGCTCGTTCTTATTACAAAGTACCGACGAATTAACAAGTTTACAAGGCTTAGAAAACCTTCAAGAAGTAGGTGGAGCCTTGTATATTACAAATCACGGAGCATTGACGGACATGACCGGACTAAGTGGGGTAACTATCGTCGGTGATGATTTATTGATTTCGCGCAATGATGCTATGAATAGTTTTTCGGGTTTAGATGAATTGCGAGTTGTCAGAGGAGCATTGAGGGTTACGCACATTCCTTTAGTTAATAATCTTTCGGGTTTGGCAGATATTGATTCAATTGGTGGTTTATCGATTGGTTACAATGATAATATGACAAGTCTCACAGGTATGGATGCTGCATTAAATGGTTATATTTTTATTAGTAGCAACCCTTCTCTGGTTAATATAAATGGCATGGAAAACTTTGATATTGGTCAGATAGATGAAATACGTATTTGGGGTAATGATATATTGAATAATTTGGAAGGCTTGGAGCAAATTACAAGTGTTGAAGGGGATATTGAGATGTTCTGGAACCCTAATCTGACAAGTCTGAATGGATTGAATAATTTGGGTTATGCCTCAAATATTACTATCACAAATAACGACGCTCTCATTAATATGAACGGTCTTGATAATTTGGATACTATATTGCTTAATTTGACAGTAGGAGTAAATCTCACGCTCAACGATTTTACCGGTTTGGAAGACCTGAATTTTGTGAGACGTCTAATAATCAATAACAATACTTCACTGACGAGTCTTACCGGACTTGATAACATTAATCCGAGCGATGTTATTAATTGTGAAATCACGAATAATGATAATCTTTACAATTGTGGCATCGAACCTATCTGTAATTATCTGGTGGGTTCAATGGGTAATATTTCTATATCTGATAATGCTTCCGGTTGTAATGGACAGTCAGAAGTATTATTTACCTGCTCCGGTCTTGCCAGAATATTGAGCCAGACCTTCTACGATGCCAACCAAAATAAAATACAAGATGGTCAGGAGCCCTACTATACAGACGCCTCTCTACTTATCGAACCACAAAATGTCTATTTCTCACCTAATAATGACTATGTGTTTTGGCTGGATGTCGGAAGCTATACCGTCAGTTACAACCAAGCTGCGAATCCTGACTGGCAACTCACTACCGATTCCGCAAGTTATTTTATACAATTAACTGATAATCAGTCTGAATCAATTATTTTTGGTGTTTATCCTGCACAAGAAATCTCCGAAGTAAAAACCTTCATTACATCGCCTCCGGCAAGATGCAATACGCCTGTTACCTTTGACCTCACAGCCAAAAATGTAGGTACAACCGTAGCAAGCGGTATGATGTGGATGCAATTTGACGATAATATTATCTCTATCATGCCCGAAAATAGCCCCGATACAATCACTGATTTGGGATTCTATGGTTGGCATTTTACCGATTTATATCCCTCAGAATCCATTACAGAGCATATCACACTTGACATTCCCGGACCACCGGATTTTCCTGTAGGTGATTTTCTTCATTTTCTTGCTTTTACTGATTATGACGATGTAAATGGAATGCATACCTCTGAAGGTTTCAGATATGATACCGAAGTTCGCTGCTCTTTTGACCCGAATGACAAGCTCATTAATCCCAATCGATACCATTACGAAACCTTACTTGATGAAGACATCATCTACACCATCCGCTTCCAAAATACAGGTAATGATGTCGCCTATGATGTAACGATACTTGATACGTTGGATATGAATTTGGATTGGTCAACCTTTCGTGTTTTAGGCAGCAGTCATAGCGAAGTGTTGAATACAAGTCTCAATAATGAAGGCATCATTACCTTTGATTTTCCCAATATTTTCCTACCTGATTCTACTTCCAATTTGGAAGGAAGTAATGGTCATGTCACGTACATGATACGTGCACTTGACGGTATTGATGAAAATACGGTCATTCGCAATTCCGCCGGAATTTATTTTGACCAAAATCCGCCTGTGATCACCAATACGACTTTGAGCGTGATGGTGAGTATGTTGACTTCTACGGCGACGCCTGACGACCTTTTCCCCGACCTCACCATCCTCCCTAACCCAAACACAGGCATCTTTCAAGTAGAAGGCATCCCACGCGGCACATACAATTTACTCAATACAAAAGGGCAACGCATTCAAAGCGGACAACTGGAAAACGGTACTTCAATTAATATTTCAGAAGCAGCACAAGGTGTTTATTTTATTCAAATGATGATAGATGAACAGATGGTGACGCGGCGAGTGGTTAAGTTATAAAACATTAATCATGGGCTGCCTCTCCTTTAGGAGCAGGAGATGCGCGGAGGCAATTTTTTTCAAAAGACAAAAAAATATAGAGCAGACAATCTCAAATTGTCTGCTCAATTTATTTTATGCCCAAACAGTAAATTTGTGCGCTCATTCCTTACCTTTGTATGCCCACATAAAAAAATGATAACCACACTACATTTACATCCACAACCATCTGACCATCGACCATTTTGCAATCAACGAACGAGCACTCATGAATAAATTACATTTAATTACTTTGATAATACTTGCGTGTATGTCATGCAAGAACAATAAAAAAAAGGTGAATATGGAAGCACCAAAAGCCAAACAAGTCGAACACAGAGATACCACACACGGCGATGTTCGTGTGGATAATTATTATTGGTTGAGAGAACGTGAAAGTCAAGAGGTGATAGACTACCTCGAAGCAGAAAATGCTTACACGGAAAAATTGACCAAGCACACCAAAAAAATACAAGAAAAACTTTACGAGGAGATGGTCGGGCGCATCAAGGAAACCGACCTTTCTGTTCCTGTCAAAGAAGACGATTATTATTACTACTCGCGCACGGAGGAAGGTAAAAATTATTCGATTTACTGTCGCAAAAAAGGCAGCTTGGACGCGGCAGAAGAAATTTTACTGGATGGTAATCAACTCGCTGAAGGGAAGGAATACTTTTCACTGCGTAGTTTTGAAGTGAGTGATGACCACAAATTATTGGCATTTGCAGCAGATTATAACGGCTCGGAACAGTACGATATTTACGTCAAAAATCTCGAAACGGGCGAGATGCTCAAAGACGAAATCAAGACCACAGGTGGTAATATCACTTGGGCAAATGACAACGAGACTTTCTTTTACACGACACTTGACCCTGCGCGTCGCCCATATCGTTTGCATCGGCACAAATTAGGCTCCACCGATGATGAATTGGTATTTGAAGAAAAGGACGAATCTTTCTTTTTGGGAGCTTATAAGACTAAAAGCGACCGATATATTTTCATCGCATTGGGTAGTCAAGTAACCAATGAATACCGTTATTTGGATGCTGATAATCCAACCGGAAAATTCAAATTATTTGCAGAGCGCAAACAAAACGAAGAGTACAGCGTCACGCATCACGGCGACCATTTTTATATCGTAACGAATGATGATGCCCTCAATTTCAAAGTGATGAAAACGCCCGTTGGTAAGACGGATAGACGTCACTGGGAGACATTCATGCCGCACAACGAAAAGGTATTGATTAGTAATGTAGAGGCATTCAAAAATCACTTGGTCGTATACGGACGCAAAGGTGGTTTTAAGAATATTTCTATCATTAATTTAGAAAATGACAACCGCCACGAAGTCGAATTTCCTGAACCTGTCTACACCTACTGGGGCAGTGAAAATCCCGATTTTAATACAGATTTGGTGCGCTTTACTTATTCGTCACCAATCACACCACGCACTGTATATGATTACGATATGAATAACAAAAAATTCATATTGAAGAAAGAATACGAAGTACTTGGCGGCTACGACAAGAGCAATTATGTCACCGAACGCACCTTTGCCACTGCCAAAGATGGCACAAAAGTTCCCATTTCAATTGCCTACAAAAAAGGCTTGAAGAAGAACGGTAAAAATCCTTGTTTTCTGCAAGGCTATGGCTCATATGGCTACAGTTATGACCCGGCATTTACTTCTACGCGCATTAGTTTATTGGATAGAGGTTTTGTGTATGCGCTTGCACACATACGCGGCGGTAGTGAGATGGGCAGACAGTGGTACGAAGACGGCAAATACCTCAAAAAGAAAAACACATTTACCGATTTTATCGCTTGTGCCGAACACGTTATTTCCGAAAAATACACATCAAAAGAACGCCTTGCTATACAAGGCGGTAGCGCGGGGGGCTTGCTGATGGGCGCAGTTACCAATATGCGTCCTGACTTATTTGCGGCGGTGGTAGCGGATGTGCCTTTTGTGGATGTGATTAACACAATGTTGGATGAGACAATACCGCTTACGGTTATAGAGTACGAAGAATGGGGCAATCCAAATAATAAAGAATATTACGACTACATGAAGTCTTATTCGCCCTACGACAATGTAGAAGCAAAGAATTATCCGCACATGCTCGTCACTGCCGGACTCAACGACCCGCGCGTACAATACTGGGAACCTGCCAAGTGGACGGCAAAACTTCGCGAATTCAAAACGGATGACAATACACTTGTGTTGAAAACCAATATGGGAGCAGGACATGGTGGTGCATCGGGGCGTTATGAGCGATTAAAAGAAGTTGCTTTTGAATATGCGTTTGTAATTGACAAAGTAGGTGAAAATATTAAAAATTAGACTTACGTGAATAGATTGATACAAAAATTTTCTTTGTTTTTAATTGTTAATTAACGTATTATAAATTTAGTGTTTAACTTATTTTAAAAACATCGTATTGTAGTTGATAATTTTTTCTTATTTAAAATATTTTTTTCAAAAGAATTAGTTTCATTTGACTGCGGTTAAAAATATATACAATATAATCTCTTAATTACTTGTAAATGAATTTTCTTATGAAAAAAACACCATAATTGCATGTCACTAAAAACAAGAAAATAAGATGCGTAGTATGTATTTTATCTGCTTATTGTGGTTATCAATTACACAGTTATTATACTTAATTACAATTCAATCCAACATTTTATAGGCTTTTAGAATTGTAAAGACAATTCAACAACAAAGTCCTTAACTCAAACAAGGGGTTTACGATTTCAAGTCGTAAACCTCTTTTTATTTTCATGCAAAAATAACTGTCTCGCCTCTTGTTCATTTACAATTCTAAAATTGAGATTGCCTTTAGGTGGAATTTGTGCCAATCGTCCCAAGTCTGCTTCAATCACTTTACCAATGCGTGGATAACCGCCTGTTGTTTGCCCATCATGCATGAGGACAATTGGCTGTCCGTTAGCGGGCAATTGAATTGTACCGGGCAATGTTGCCGATGAAGTCATCGAAAATTTTTCTTGCAATTTTAAGCTAGTTCCTATCAGCCGAATACCCATTCGATTGCTGTCAGTGTGTACCTGATAAATTGTTTTTCGAAATGCTTGCTGCGAAGTCAATGAGAGATATTCCCACTCAGGTCCACATACGATTCTGATGATATTTTTTTGTTTTGAAAAATGAGGACGAAGATGTTCAGGTAGTACACGGTCGGGATCTGTGGGTGTTTCATTTTTCCATTTTAATGTATCTCCTGCTTGCAAAGCTCTTCCCCGAAAACCTCCAAAGCCACCCGTCACATAAGTTGAATAACTACCTATAATTGACTCAATATCAGGCAATCCTTGAATGGCTATGTACGTGCGTACACCTTCGCTCGCATAGGCAAGCGTGAGCATATTACCGGGTTGTACTTCGATACTGTGGTACATTTTGCAAGATATGTCATTAAGTTTGGGATTCATATTTGCGCCTGTGAGTGCGATGATTTGGCGTTGCTCAGAACGAAAACTTCCTCCATAAAAACTACATTCCAACACAGGTGCATCCGACGGATTTCCCACTAACCAATTGGCATGATATTGGGCGCGACTATCCATCACACCTGACTGTGGAATACCCAAATGCCGATACCCGAATCGCCCGTTATCTTGTATCGTAGTGAGTAAACCGCTTTTGATGATTTGCATTTTTATTGATGTTTTGGGTGATTATTTTCTACTTTTGCCGTCAAATTAGGGTTATCTTCTCATCCGTCAAAATAAATAAAATAACTATGAAAGGAATTATCCTCGCGGGAGGACTCGGTACACGACTTTTTCCCTTAACGCTAGCGGTTAGTAAACAGTTGATGCCTGTGTATGACAAACCGATGATTTACTATCCACTTTCGACCCTGATGATGGCTGGTATCAACGAAATTTTGATTATCTCGACACCTTATGATTTACCAAATTTTGAGAAATTACTCAAAGACGGTTCCCAATTCGGTTGCAAATTGAGCTACAAAGCACAGCACGAACCCAATGGGCTGGCACAGGCATTTGTATTGGGAGAGGAGTTTATCGGTGATGATAAAGCGGCACTTATTTTAGGTGATAATATTTTCTACGGAACGGGTTTGAAACAATTGATGCAGGATAGCTCCAATCCCGATGGAGGAGTTGTTTTTGCTTATCAAGTGGCTGACCCTGAGCGTTATGGAGTAGTGGAGTTTGACGATAATTTTACAGCGCTTTCTATCGAAGAAAAACCTAAACAACCCAAATCCAATTATGCCGTACCAGGTTTATATTTTTATGATAATTCGGTGATTGAAGTTGCTAAAAATCTGAAACCAAGTGCGCGTGGCGAGTATGAAATTACGGATGTCAATAAATATTACCTTGAACGCGGAAAACTAAAAGTGGGCTTGCTCGATAGAGGAACGGCTTGGCTCGACACAGGTACGCATCAATCGCTCATGCAAGCGGGGCAATTTATACAAGTTATTGAAGAGAGACAAGGTTTAAAGATTGGTTGCCCGGAAGAGGTCGCTTATGAAATGGGTTTTATCAATGAAGACCAACTTCGTAAACAAGCAGAACGTTTGAAGAAAAGTGGTTATGGAGAGTATTTGTTGGGATTGTTGAAGTAAAAAAGTAAAATTCCAAATTCCAAGGTTTTTATTATTTGGAATTTGGTGCTTGGAATTTGGAATTTTCCATAAAAAAAGGCAATCCGTAGTCGGTCAGCCCACCATCCGCCCTTAGTTGCGAGGCTGTTAACTCCCACCGACTAAGAGCAGATTGTGGTCTGACCGAACTTACAGATTGCCCGTATCTAAAAAACCCAAACTAGACAAGTTGAGTAAGTTTAAGATTAAGTTGAAGTCTAAGTTTAAATGAGTATTTTAGCTTCGCTAAAATTCCAATTTTAGACTTAATCTTATTCTTAAACTTATTTAGGATTCAAAAATCGCTTTCTGGTAATGTACTTGACTGAGATTTTCCGTCAATTTTCGTACGCTTCCTCTCAATTCTAATATTTCTATTAAATTTTTAGGGAAGTTATAACCTTCTAAAATTAAATCGTTTACACGGTTCTTTAACGCTATGAATGTACGACTCAATTTATTTTCAAAAATCAATTTAATCACCTCGTTATCACTCATTGTAGCGTAATCTTTTACTTCTTCTTCAACTATTTCTTCTTCAACTATTTCTTCTTCTGAATGATAAGGGTTTGAGGTAGTCACGCTATTAAAAAAAGACATGCCACTATGTGTGAATGTGGTTGTCCATGCTTCTATTGTAGGTTCTTTTTTAGCCTCTACAAAACATATGCGTTCTACACTCTGAGTTTTTTGATGGTCACTACAAAGTAAACACGAAATGTTTTCTTCACGTTTGATGTGTGAGAAATGCGCGTGTTTTTTGTCACCCATTTTTAACACAAGAGGCGTCTTACAAAACGGACAGCCATACGATTTTTTATTATTTTGAATCGCTATCCTTAATTTATTGAGTACCTGTGGACTTTGTTTTAGCCAGTAATCAGCCTGTTCGATTTTGCCGGTATTGAAATTATAAATTTCATTCATCCGAAAATCATGTACATTAGGCTCTAAATTGTTGCGGGTAATCATGCCTATTAATTTAAGTACAAGTTATTTGTTTATGTTTTTTCAGGAAAAAACTGAAAATCAATGTATTAAAAGTGTTTTAGTGAACTTTCATCTTGTTGATTGTTTCAATTATTAACAAATTTAAAACAAAAAAACGACAAAAACAATTTTTTGATTACATTTTTTTGTTTTCAAAAGAACAATAAAGTTAAATCAGGCTATAAAACACGCTTTTTAAGCAATTTATGAAACTTAAAGTTCTAAAAGTATTTTAGCGTTTTGTTTTTTGACATCAAAAAAATTACATTGAGTAAAATAACAATTCACGAAAGAGTGATTTTTGGGATTATTTATAGAACTGGTTTAAACTTTTGATTTGAAGGCGAAAAAAATAATCTACCCAAATGAAGCCGTTATTTTTGGACTTTGATTCTCCGCGAAACCTATAAAGGTTGGACACTTAGTACGTCGTCCAATGGGTCATGACCCATTAGATTGCAGTATTTTAGAATGAA
>JAHDEO010000226.1 GCA_020628725.1 Saprospiraceae bacterium | reverse complement strand
GGTCAGGATTGTCGTCGAAGTTTAAAGTTAAATCCATTGCTGCACAAGCACATGCTTCAACTGTTACGCTTATCGTTTGCTCTGTGCCAATGACATCGACGCAATTCGCTTCAGTAAGTGTGAGTTGACCTGTTCCTGCAGCATCCCATTGTACAGTAATTTGCTCGTTATTCGTAGAAACAACTGTTCCGCCCACTACGTCCCAACAGAAGTAAGAATCTGCATTGGCGGGTACGCTGTATGTCTCGGTATCGCCTGTGCAAGCCGTGAGTGCGCCCGTAGGTATCGGCGAGTCAAATTGAAGTGTTTTGTCATACAAAAAGGTTTGTCCATGATTAAAAACGGGGGGCCAAAAGCTATTCGATGCACCGCCATAGAAAGCATGTCCTTGTCCCGGATACGGATAGAATTGATGACAAATATTTTTTGCCGTCATTTCAGCAACCATCGGCAAGGCACCATATACTGTCGGAAAAACCGGAAAACCATAAGGCGAGCCTGTATCATAAGGCACTACCGTATCGGCATCGCCATGTACTACGACCATAGGCACATTATCCGCAGCATCAATCATTTGAGGGTCCAATATTGCTCCCCAAAGATCAATCACTCCTGCAATCGTAAAGGGCTGCACATAGGTATTACCGGAGCAGTCGCCACAACCCAAATCCGTTGGTGAAAAGGTGGCGACGGGTCGCTCTGAATCATCAGCATAAGCAATATGAACTGCGGTAATCGCCCCTGCACTATTACCGCCGGTGTAGATATGATCGCGATCAATATTAAAACCAAAGCCATTGGGGTCTTCCAGCAAAAAACGAATGGCAGCCCGCCCATCCTGAATAGCGCGATATGCTGCACGTTCTGCATTTCCCGCGCCGAGAAAATTAAAAAAATTGTCCAATCGGTATTCCACTGATGCACAAGCATATCCGTAACGCGCAAGGCTATCGCACCAAGCAACCATGTCTCCGGCTTGCTTGTCACCACCCAAGAAGGAACCGCCAAAAAACATCACTACTAAAGGACGTTTAGTTAGATATTCAGCAGCAGGGTCCGGTTCGTAAAAGTCCAGTTCAAGGCTTTGCAGGCTACCCGATACATTTTCCGCCGCGCCGTAGGTAATGTCATTGGTACGACGAACATTATCAAACACAGGAGCTTGATAACGGTCTGATACGCAGTCCGTGATTTGTGCTTGAGTGTTTGATGTAATAATTAGGAATAAGACAGTGAGTAGAGTTTGTATTTTTTTCATGTTTGAATTGTAGCACGGGCTTCCAGCCCGTAGCCGTCAGAACTGACCTTGCATTTAAAAAAAATGCAAGGTCAGTTCTGACGAAAGTGTTAGTTAATGTGTTTAAATATCTTTTTTAACGAGTAACAAATTTCTCTGTAATAACCATGTTGTCAAATATCATTTGAGCGAAATAAATACCTGATGCCAAATCATTCACATTCAATGCGACAGTAGTACCATTTACATTTGAATGATTTTGAACTATTTTACCATTAACATCTATGATAGAAATTTGAATGTCGTTCTCTGTTTGAATGTTATGTTCGATGGTAATTTGGTCGTATGCGGGATTGGGATAAATATTTATATCGGTAGGAATATCACTTGTGGTACGTTGGTAAATATCGTTATCGTATTGAATAGGAACGACACCGCCTGTCACACAAAATGTATTGGTTTCGGAAGAGCCGAATCTACCACCACCCGATGCTACGGTATTGCCCAATGCATCCGTGAGAACGTAATCTCCACACATTTGTGCAAGCCTTGGAATCCCATTAAACACACCTCCTATGCCGATTGAAGCGATATTGATACCCGTCAAAACGGTACTCGTGCGACGTGGACACATACCATCATTTCCTGCATCATAAACAACTAAATCGTAACAGCCATCCGGCAAACAAACATTTTCTGTCGTAGAAACATCACCAATATTGTATGTACCGCCTGCCGCGACAGGATTACCATCCACATCAAGTATTTCCCAACTGGTTTGTTGTGGCGCACCATCAAAATTAAATGCTAAATCCATCGGCGCACAGCAAGCAAATGGCAATACCTCAATCGTCTGCGGTGTACCGATGACATCAATACAGTTGGTTTCGGTAAGTGTCAGATAACCCGGAGAGCTTCCCCATTGAACGGTAACTTGATTGCTACTTGTAGAGAGGATTGTTCCATTGACCACATCCCAACAGTAAGTCGAACCCGCTGTGGTCGCAACTTGGTAATTTTCGATAGCGTCCGGACAGACCGAGGTTTCGCCTGTAGGTACCGGCGAGTCAAATTGAAGTGTTTTATCATACAAAAACTCACGCCCTTGTGTGAATACGGGGGGCCAAAAGTCATTTGGAAAAGTCACGACACCTGATGGGATACCATAAAAAACATGTCCTTCACCCGGATAAGGGAAAAATTGGTGACAGATGCCCTTTGCTGTCAGCTCGGCGTCCATTGGTACAGCTCCATACATCGTTGGGAATAGTGGCAGATTAAAGGGTTGACCGGAGGTGTATGGCACTATAAAATCATCCGTTCCATGAATAATGACCATGGGTATATTTTCGGCAGCATCCAAATAGTCAAGGTCGAGGGTTGCCCCCCAAAGGTCAATGATTCCTGCAACGGAAAACGGCTGTACATAGCTATTGCCGGAACAGTCGATACAGCCTTGGTCAGATAAAAGAAAACCACCAAAAGTATCGGCAGGTCGTTCCGATTCTTCCATGTAAGCTACGTGGATAGCCGTAATTGCTCCCGCACTTTCGCCACCTGTGTAAATGTGGTCAGGGTCGATATTGAACCCAAATCCATTCGGGTCTTCAAGCAAGAAACGAATCGCAGCACGTCCATCCTGAATCGCACGATACGCCGCACGAACAGGTCTGCCCGGTAGGGCAAGATTAGGTGCATTGTCTAGGCGATATTCCACAGCAGCACAGGCATAGCCATAGCGTGCAAGGCTATCACACCAAGCTGTAATATCCGCGTCCTGCTTGCTGCCCAGCGTGTACGCACCGCCAAAAAACATGACGACCAGAGGGCGTTTGGTCAGATACTCCTCGGCAAGTGCCGGTTCGTAAAAATCCAACTCAAGGCTTTGGTTGAAGCCCAGCACATTTGGCGCAGAGCCGTAAGTAATGTCATTGGTACGGCGAATGTTGTTAAACACTTGCTCTTTGTAACGGTCAGATTGGCAATCGGTTAGTTGTGCTTGGATGTTTGATGTGATAAGGAATAACAGCACAACAAGGAGGGTCTGTAATGATTTCATATTTGTTTGGTAACAATATTTAATTAAACAATTTAGCGAAATTACGCAAATTATTTTGGATAATAAGAAAACACAAAGAAGATTTACATTTTTTCACTAACTTTAATGACCTGCCGACTGTCAGCGAATGGGGTTTGATTATTTTAGCTTTGATGATGTCGATTACTGCTTACTTGGCATTCGTCAGAGAATAGAGGAAGAATTTTTTTTATTTAAATGCAAAAAGTAAGTGATTTTATTATTAAAAAACTATTAAATTTTTATTTATAAATAATTGACTATCAAAAATTACAATAAAAATTTACATTCAAATAAAATAATTGAAACAAAATACGACGGGATAAAGCCATGCTTTATCCCGTTTTTTTATTTGTAGCTCATTATCAATTAATTTACGCATAAAATAAAAAATAATCATTTCACGCATTTTCTTAAATTACATTATTTATATTTGTTAATCTATTCTCTTACAGAATATCATTCACCCCTTTTCATTTTTTAACAAATGTAAAGTCATAATGAGAAAAATAATCATTTTGTGTATTGGTCTTTTCTTGATTTGCACCAATTCTACACAGGCACAAAGTTTACTAAAAGTTGATGACATTATCGTCGTTAATGACAAAGTAAATGACGTAACTGTACAAATCAAAACCACTAATCAAAGTCAGGTAATTTCAAGTCGAATTACTCAGTCCAAAGTCAGTCAAAAAGCAGGTTACACACCTACATTCAATGCGGACAACACCCTACTTACGCTGCACTTTTCTAAAAAATTTAATGATGTAGAGCTACAAACACTACTCAAATATTCCGGTATTGAGTTGGAGGGCAAAGCATTTAAACAACTTTATCATCTTATAAACCGATAACTATGAAACACCTGTACATAATATTTATCTGCTTATTAGGCAGTCTTTATACCGCCGCACAATGTCCGGCGGGTGAAACGGAAATTACTATCGAATTGACTACCGCTGCTTTTGCAACTGAAAAAAATTGGGAAATCTTTGTAGATGGTGTTTCTGTAAGCGGTCCATTAAATGGGCCTCAGGTCGTTACCTTCTGTGCCGGAGAGACATCCACCATTACAATTGATGGTTGTGATACTTTTGGAGACGGATGGGATGGCACCGACATTACAGTTACCAATACCGAAGATGGCTCCGTAAATGGCTGTGGGGCACAAGACGGATGTTTGTTGGCTTCTGTGGTGGGGTTGGATGATGAAATAGAAGACTGTGATGTTGGTATCACCGCCGACATCGTAAGTTTGACATTAGGGGCTTGTGCCACAACGCCTGTCAATGGCTGCACCGACCCGATGGCTGCCAATTTCAATGCTTGTGCTACTGCTGATGACGGTTCCTGTGTGCTTCCAATTGCCAACGACTGCTGTACAACGGCAGCCCCCCTACCCGTTGGCGGCGGTTGTACCCTTACCATCGGCGATAATACCGGTGCTACCGACTGCGGTGAAGCCGTACCCAGTTGTTCCAATTTTGGCGGAGGTGACGCATGGTATTCTGTAACCGTACCGCCGAGTGGCACGATAACCATTGAGATGGACGCCGACCCTGCCGGGTCGCCCATCACCGATATGGGGATGTCTGTTTATTCGGGTGACTGTATGGCACTCACGGAAGTAGCATGTGATGACGATAGTGGCAACGGACTTTTCCCATTAATTGAATTGACAGGTCAAACACCCGGTGATATACTATTCGTTCAGGTTTTTGAATTTGGAGGTGATACCGAAGGTACTTTCGGCATCTGTGCCAATGAGCCTTGCACCTCTCCGGTTGCCACAGCCACAGCAGTATGTGTGCCGGGAGATGACTCCGGATTTTATGTAGAAGTGGATGTCACTGATTTTGGCGGAGGCAATACCGCTTACACCGTAGATATAGGCGGACCGCAAACACCTGACATCACTGCCGCAGGTGTCGTCATGTATGGTCCTTTCCCAAGCGGTACTCCGGTAGATGTAGTACTGGCAGGAGCCGAAGATGCGACTTGTGGTTTGACTATTACCGGACTGGATAAACCATGTAATATCGTAGATGGCATTGCCGAAGGAGATACTTTCTGTAGCAGCGATGCAGCCGTGACCGTCACAGCTAATGTGCCACCGGACACCGGACTTACCGCAGTACAAACTGTAGATGGTGCTTTTGACGGTGAGCACGGAATCGGACTCTATGCAGGTACTTGGGATGATGGCTCTGTTATTGGCTTACCACCTGCGGGTACAGGATTATTTGGTACGGATACCGAGACTTCGATTGAAGGCAGTACGCCGGGTGCCAATGATATTACAACAGTCGGTAACTGGGGAGACCCCTCTGCCGTAGGCAATACTGTTATATCTGCACCGCTAATGGATGGTGCTACTTATACTGTATATATCGTAGATGATTTTGGCGATGGATGGGATGGAAGCGATGTGGATTTGGTAGATTGTGAAGGAAATGTCGTTGTAGCTAATCTGGCACAATTTATTGATGCCATAGCTGCCGATGCACAAGATGAATTGGCTTGGACAACATTCACCTACACTGCACCGGCTGCTTCCGTAACATGGTCAGGAACAGGAACCGTTACTGACGACCCGGATGGTGTACCCAATTCCGGTGATGAGGTCTATACCTTTGACCCGGCTATGGCAGGTGCTACAGGATGCGACCCGCTTGATGTTCAACTGACCATGTCCGTGCTTTCATGCGGTGTTACTTGTGATGAAATAGTGAATGTCACGGTATATCCTCCTCTTCAAGCACCAACTATCACACTTGACGATGCTGTTTGTAATTATACTATTGCTCCGGCTTGTCCGAATGATGTATTGGATGTGACCATGACCACTGCGACACCGGATAGCGACCCCGCACCAATTGATGTCACCGTAACAAATGCAAACGGTTGTACGGCTACATTCCCTGTAGATCCGCCTGCTTGCGCTGCTCTAATGGGTTGTACTGACCCATGTGCAGATAATTACGACCCGGCTGCAACGGAAGATGACGGTTCTTGTAATCCTTATGATGATACTTGTAATGCAGATTGTACCGCAGGTCCATTTGGCGGTACTTGGGATCCTAATACCTGTGCATGTATCAACGAAACTGCTCCGGTTAACGGCTGTATGGATGCAACAGCTTGTAACTATGACCCTGCCGCCAACTGCGACGACGGTTCTTGCTTACCGGCTCCCGTTTGTAATACCGACCCTTGCGTCGGTGATATTGAAATCGTAGATCCAAACAATGCTTGTGCTTGTATCACAGATACACCGCAAGTTTTGGGTTGTACCGACGCGACGGCAGACAATTACGACCCGGCTGCTAACTGTGATGACGGTTCATGTATGACTGCTCCTATGTGTAGTATCTCTGTAAGCATATCTAGCTTTGCTTGCAATGACAGTGGCACCCCCGAAGACCCCGCCGATGATACGGTGACATTTGAATACACAGTTATTGATAATAATGGTACAGGAACTACATGGTCAAGTGATCAGGGTGACGCCGGTGCTGCCTATGGTACTGTAATAGCTGTAGGTCCTATTCTCGCAGATGGCTCTACATGGACAATCAATGTTACTGATGATGGCGATGCTAATTGTACAGCAAGCACAAGTCAAGTATTAAACAGTTGTCCGACTGTCGAAAATATCCCAACAGTCGGCGAATGGGGTTTAATCATTCTCGGATTATTAATGACCATTACCGCAGTAATAGGTATTCGTCAGAGAAGAGAAAACGAAGTGTATAGTTGATTATATTAAAATGACACAACAAATTAATTTTCAATTTTTTATAATATAAAAAAATCACAATCACAATAATTATAAAATAGAAAAGTAACGGGATAAAGCAGAGCTTTATCCCGTTTTTTATTTGCAACTATTTGTCAATTATTTTACACATAAGATAAAAAATTATCATTTCCTGCATTTTCTAAATTTCATTATTTATATTTGTTGCTGCATTTATTTGCAAAATAATCAATCACTCCCCTTCATCTTTTCAACAAATGTAAACTCATAATGAAGAAATTACTGACATGTTTACTGGTATTATGCTCCATCCAATACGCCACTGCTCAAGGATGTGCAGACGGTAGTTACGAATTTGCTGACATGGTGACCATTTTTGGTGACAATGGTTGTCTTGGATGCCACGGCATGCAAGGTGGTCTTAATCTGTCCGACTACACCAATGTTATCACAGGTGGTAATAATGGTGCCGGAGGTTGCGGACCTTATGCAGACCCTATATCTTACCTCATCGGTAAAGCCGATGGCACATTAACGGCTGCTGATGGTTGTGGTAGTGCCATGCCAAACGGTGTAGCCTACGGCACCGTTACTTTTGACGCTGCCGAGGTAGCTGCTATAGAAGCATGGCGAGATGCAGGCGCGCCTGAGTTTTGCCCCGTACCACCTGCCAATGACTTATGTGCAGATGCTATACCATTAACAGTAGATGCTACCGAAACCTGTGTACCTACTTCAGTTACTAATGTAGATGCTACGGATTCCGGTGAAGCTGCGCCGTCTTGTGCAAGTTACTCCGGCGGAGATGCATGGTACTCAGTCACCGTTCCGGCAAGTGGTAATGTCACTGTAGAAACAAATAATGACGGAAGCGGTACTGTTACTGATACAGGTATGTCTTTGTATTCAGGTGCTTGTGGTGCATTGACTGAAATAGAATGCGACGACGACGATAGCGCAGATGGTCTTTTCTCTCTTGTAGAACTAACAGGTCAAACGCCCGGCGATGTTATATATGTGCGTGTTTGGGAATTTGGAAATAATGCCTTTGGCACATTTAGTGTCTGTGCATATGAGCCACTACCTCCACCGCCACCGCCTGCTAATGATATGTGCGCTGATGCAGTAGCTATTCCTGTCAATGCTGACCTTGCTTGCGGTAGTGTTACCAATGGCACGATAGAGTCTGCTACGGATTCAGGCTTAGATGTGCCACCGGAAGATAATACTGTTTGTACAGGTACAGAAGACGATGATGTGTGGTATAGTTTTGTGGCTACAGGCACTGACCATCAAATTGACTTGATAAATGTTACAGGAAGTACAACCGATTTGTATCACTCTGTATGGGAAGGTAGTTGCGGTGCATTGACTAATATTATTTGTAGTGACCCAAATACGAGTACGCTCACAGGTTTGACCCCCGGTACAACTTATTATGTGAGAGTTTATACTTGGACAGCTACGGCAGGACAAGATTCTGTATTTGATATATGTATCGGCACACCAGAACCACCACCACCACCACCTGCCAATGACCTGTGTGCAGATGCCATAGAGCTTACTGTCGGTGAAGGCACAACCTGTACTAACACCGTTGGAACAAACGAAAGTGCTACCGATTCCGGTGAGGCTGCACCATCTTGTGCCAGCTATGCAGGAGGCGATACTTGGTACACTGTAACCGTACCTGCTAATGGAGAGGTAACTATTGAAACAACCAGTGCAGGTGGTTTCACAGATAGTGGTATGTCTGTTTATTCAGGTACTTGCGGTGCTTTGACCGAAATTGAATGTGACGACGACGATAGCCCTGATGGATTATTTTCTCTTGTTGCATTGACCGGACAAACTCCGGGTGACGTACTTTATGTGAGAGTTTGGGAGTTTGGCAATAATGCCTTTGGAGAATATAATATTTGTGCCTACGGTGCGCCTGCGGGTGCAGTTTGTACGCTTCAAGCACCGCCTTGTAATGCTTGCCCTGACCCGACTTGCGATGTGAGTACTACGATAGATTTGACAACAGGTACAGCATTTAATGATTCGCAAGAATTCAGTGGTGCAGTGCCTCCCGTTCAACCGGATTATGATAATATAACCAACATGGGAACACTCACGCTTCCGGCGGGTGGTGACCAGATATTCACTGCTGCCGGAGTTAGTGGTCTTACCTTACCGGATGTTATCAGCGAAGTATGTCTCACGGCAGATATCAATGTCATATCCGGTGAAGTACCATTTTTATTTGAATTTAGAATTGAAAACGGCATACCCGGTCAGCAATTGCAGTTTAATGCGACCGTGGACGGAACAGGTATGTGTTCCATTGGTGGCAATTTAGCAGACGGCGTTGCTGCTGCCGGATTTACCTTTGTACCGGGTGCGAGTTATACCATAGCTGCAGCTTTAGCTGATTTTGATGGTACTCCTGTAACGGAAGATATTGTGGTGGAAATATCCAATATATCGCTAACCGTTTGTGCGCCCGATCCTGCCATTTCAGGTTGTACCGATCCTACTGCGACCAATTATGATATGAATGCGCTGTGCGATGATGGAAGTTGTGTATTTGCAACAGCCTGTACATTAACTTCGGGAGCTTGTAATGCTTGTGATGGTGTCTGTCAGACCAACACCATGATTGATTTTACAACAGGAAGCGAAACATTCAATGATGCAGGAGAATTTTCCGGCGGTACTCCTCCTGTATTCCCTAATTACGATCCGGCAACCAATACGGGTACGTTTATTTTGCCTGTTGGTTCGGCTGAAATATTTACAGTAGGGGGTGTAAGAAATTTAGACCTACCTGATGATGTTACGGATATTTGCTATACTGCCGATATTAATGTTATATCCGGTACGCCACCAATAAATATTGAGTTTAGAATTGAAAATGCTGCTAATCCGGGTGAACAAATCACTTGGAATGCGACCGTAGATGGTACGGGTACTTGCTCCATAGGTGGTAGTTTGGCAGATGGCGTTCCCGTAGGTGGTTGGTCAGGCTTTACAAATGGTGCTTTATACACGACTGTATTTGCCGTTGTTTCTTTTGGAGCTCCTCCAATAGCAGAACAAGTGGAAATCGAAATATCAAATTGGATGCTAAGTGTATGCGCGGCTGATCCAGGCGCAGGTTGTACTGACCCAATGGCGGATAATTATGACCCAAATGCCACTTGCGATGACGGTAGCTGCGTCACTGCACCAACTTGCCCGGAATGTGCGGCTTGCGAATCGCCGAATGAAATACCTTTTGCTAATCCGGATGGTGTGTCTGATCCTGATTTTTCATTTGACGGAGGTGGTGCTTTTGATGATGGAACACAAATGGTCATTTTGGCTGGTTCTAACAATACTTTTGCAGGACACGGTTGGTTCATTGACCAAGCGGCTATTCCTGCTGATGCAACCAATGGAGATTACTGCATATTTGGTGATTTTAATGTGATAGTTGATCCGGCTGATTTACCAATAACCATTGAATTTAGAATTGAAAATAATGGTATTGGTTCAAATATCAATTTCAATACCGTAGTTACAACATCAGGACCAATCACAATTGGTGGTAATTTATTAACGGGTACAGAAGCACCTGTATTTGACATAACAGGAATGAACCCGGCACTCATAGTAGCCATCGCAGATTTTGATGGAACAGCACCTACTCAAGATGTTATTGTTGAGTATTCAAACGTATATATCACTGATGGTACTTGTACTCCGGCTACAACATCTGCTTCTACTATTTCCACTACCGACCCAACAAGAATTTGTGTAGATGGTGTTGGTGATCCAATTAATGTGAGTATTGATGTAGATGGAGGTGGAACAGGTACTTGGGTCATTACTGATGCTGCCGGAATTATACTTGCATTGCCTCCCGGACCACCATTCGATTTGGATGGTGCAGGTGCAGGTCAATGTTTGATTTGGTATGTCAATTCCGACGATGCTGCTTTCAGTCCAATGGTGGGTGACGATGCTGCTGCTGCGGTAGCTGCCTCAAGTTGTGCTTTCCTTTCTAATCCAATTACTGTGGATAGAATCGAGGTCACTGCCCCTGCTATTTCTACTACTGACCCGACAACTATCTGTATTGATGGTGTTGGTGATCCGATTAATGTGAATATTGATGATGCAGGTATTGGTGCTAATTCTGCTTGGGTAATCACGGATGCGGCAGCTACTATTTTAGCATTGCCTCCGGGACCACCATTCGACTTAGATGGTGCAGGTCCGGGTACTTGCTTGATTTGGTTGGTGAATTT
>JAHDEO010000225.1 GCA_020628725.1 Saprospiraceae bacterium | reverse complement strand
GGTTGTATAATAAGGTCTTCATAATATAGCTCCAAATATCTGTCATCAGGCAAATCGACAGCTTGTTCCTGAATAGCCTCCACCACCTTTTCCCAATACAAAATCGCCTCTTCCAAACTCGCCTGATAAGGTTCGATATTACTAATCCGGGCTTGATAACTAAAATTGGTAAGTGCATCAGGATGTCCACCTTTGATGAGGCGACTAATGCCTTTATGCTTTACCATTGAAGCTGCTGCCAAACGTCCGTCGCGAATCAGATGTACAAATTTAGCAGAAGGAAAAAGTCGGGAAATGGCTTGTATGTGCAAGCCATATTGAGGGGTTTTATCTAAGAAAAAACGGGATTTAGCCGAAGCTGTTTTTCCATAACATAAGTCAAAAAAAAGCCGTATACGCGCGTCATGTGTCGTGCGTATACGGCTTTTTTCGATAAATTGTTGTCGGAAAATATCCTTGTCCTCAATGCCGCCGGCTTCGAGGTGAGCGTCTATCCAACGGCGTTGTCCGTTGGAAGTGTAATGCTCATTGAGTATTGTCCAAAATTCTTGTGAAGAGAGTTGCCTGTCGGCAAACCGCGTAGCAAGTGTAGCTATGAAATGCGTCTCCGTCACTGCCGTAATTTGCGGATGGCAACCGAGCATTCTATTCAATAAATTCGTACCACAACGCCCTGTACCAACAACAAAATGTAGATTATCAGTCGATAGTTGATGGTCCATAGTCGATGGTTTTATAGTTGTTGTGATTTATTTTTGCGAAGCAAAAAAACTAACAATGAAGCAATTGAACCATGAAACAATGAAGCCATATCGTAATTGACTACTCTACAATCCACATAAAATATGGCAGAATAAGTTGATTGCCGCCCACGTCCTCTGCAATGAAATCAATTTGAAGGGTATCACCTACATTATGCGTATCAGCATTGATTGTATAATCATAAACTATCGAAGCCGTCGAACCTTCCAACTGCTCTGTATAATCCAAGGTTCCTTCTACTAGTGCCTGAAATTCTGCTAAATCTCTGTTATCACTCAAATTCATTGTAAATTGAGCAATCGTACCCAATTGGTGTTCTCCTTCTCCAGCCGGTGCTGCAACGCCATTTACACGCAAATCAAAAATACCCGGATCGGTATCGTCAGAAGGTGCGCCATTACACGCAGCCATTAGGAATAAAGCAACGCCACATAAGAAAGCAATAATTTTAGTAGTTGTATTCATCTTATTTAATTTTAGTCAATATAAGTTCTAATGATTTTGAAAAATGATTTTTTCAAAAAGTACGCCAAAATTAATAAAATGAGTAAATATTCTCAATGTCAATTGAAATATGGTAATGGAGTCAATATTGTATCATTATCGCATTTCAGCATTGTAGCATTATATTTACTCATCTACTCATTTCGTCATTTATTCATTATAAACTGTCCACTAACTACCTGATGGCGGATTTTTATTTTTACAAAATATGCACCTCGCGCCAAATTTGCCACATCTACTTGTATAGACTGATTGCCTTGACCATCGATGGTTTGCTCATGTACCAATCTGCCTTGTACATCCAAGATGACAAGCTGCGCTTTTTTATTAGGTTCATTATTGGAAAAATTAACATTGATATAATCAGTAGCAGGATTTGGGAAAATTTCCAATTTTGGACCAATCGAAGTTACATCTTCTACTGAAACTGCCATATCAAATTCCATAATTGAATCCAGTGGAAAAGTCTGCAAAGACCGCGCAAATGTAGCCGCTACCAATTCATTTTTCGCTTCATTCCACGCTAAATCATAGACCGGAATCGCGGGCATATTTGAGCCGAGACGTTCCCATGTCGTACCTGCATCAAGCGTTGCATATACGCCTGCATCCGTAGCTACACAGAGCAAACTATCATTTGTAGCAGGGTGAATAAGAATATCATTTACAGCGATTTGTGGTAAATCTCCTGAAATATTGGTCCAAGTTGCACCTCTATCGTCAGAGCGATTGACATAAGCAATATTATCACCATCTCGGTATCCCGAAAATGTAGCAAAAACTGTTTCCGCCTCATTTGGAGAGGCTTTCATTGAAGTGACATATCGTTCAGGAACACCTGCTGAAATATTACTCCAATTCGCCCCGGCATCCGGCGAATGCCAGAGTTTGCCATTGGTTGTACCTGCGTACAGATAATCTGTATTGACAGATGATTCTTCTACTGTTGAAATAGCAGGACGATACCCCTCACTACCTACCAAATCCTGACTTATTGGTTCCCAGAAACCCGCCGGACCGTTGCTGTTTTTGTACACCGCTTCTGCCCCTGCATACAAATGGTTAGGATTGGCAGCACTCATAATGTAAGGCATGTCCCAATGTGGCGTAGCATTGAAACCAAACAGCGGATTCCAATTATAACCATCATCATCCGTACCATATACATTACCGCGTTGCGTCTCGAAATAGTAAGTATTTGGGTCGGTAGGGTGGAAAACCATTTGGAAACCATCCGCACCGAAGAGGCGGGGCCACTCTGCTATATCGGCGTTTCCGCCTGTAGTACCATTGTCTTGTGCGCCTCCATAATATAGGTCAGGTTGGTGAGGATTGTAAGCTGTACGATAAAATTGCGTAGCGGCAATGCTCTCAATATCCGCCCAATTATCTCCACCGTCAATAGATTGATATACACCGCCATCGGTTGCCAACACCATTGAGCCGGAAGGTGTAAAGAGTAAATCATGTTTATCGGCATGTACTTCATAGGTCCACCAATCCGGTCCGACAAAATTCCAATTCACACCACCATCTACAGAACGATGTAAGTCAACGCCCAGTACATAAACTTCATCATCATCTGCGGGATTTACTCTAATTTTTCCGAAATACCAACCGAAACCACCTAACGCACCCTCCAAGCCGGAGGTAGTTAATTTTTGCCAAACGATACCGCCATCAACGGTCTTAAAAATTCCTTCTACATTATAATCGTCTCCATCCACATACAGTGCGTAAACTTTATTTGGATTCGTAGCCGATATCGCAAGTCCAATACGACTCTCAACAGTGGTGGGCAAGCCCGCCGTAAGCACTTCCCAATTGTCGCCACCATCGGTCGTTTTCCAGATTTGTGCTTTATCGCTCCCCGCAATACTCACAAAGTTATTACGAACGCGCGTCCATGCTGCTGCGTAAATAATATCGGGATTGGTCGGGTCCATCACCATATCGACGATGCCTGTGCTGTCATCTACAAAAAGGCTTTGCGTCCAAGTTGCGCCGCCATCGGTAGTTTTGTAGAGTCCTTTATCATTGGTCGGTTCAAATGGGATGCCCATCGTACTGACATAAAGCGTATTCGGCTCGTTGGGATGTGGGATAATTTTGGAGGTGATGCGTTGGTCTACTAAACCGATATTTGTCCATGTCTCGCCTGCATCGGTACTTTTATACACACCATCGCCAATGAAGGGATAACCCGAAATATTGACATCGCCTGTACCTACATAAACCGTATTTGGGTCATTCGGGTCGAGTACAATGTCACCAATAGCAAGAAAGGCTTGGTCGTCAAAAATCGGTATCCAATCTTCGCCTCCGTTAGTGGTTTTGAAAACGCCGCCTCTTGCAAATCCTGCATACATTATATTTTCATTGTCAGGATTAACGGCAACGGTATTCACCCTCGCACCGATATTGTACGGACCTTGTTGTGTCCATTCCGTATCAAAACCTGCTTGTGATGGATTTTTCGTTTTAATTTCTTGATTGACTGTCTTTATCGCATTTTCGTAGGCACGTATATCGGGTGCGGCGTCCGGGTAAGCACGTTGAATAAAGAGGTGTTCGGCAGGGCGAAATTTTTCGGCAATACGGTCTTTGCTCGTTTTTTTCGCCTGACATCTTTCAGATGTCTGCCGACTCATTTGACCATTATTATTTTCTTTTTTTTGCAATAAATAAATTCCCGCGAACGCGGAAATCAACATGAACGTAGTAAAGATTATTTTTTTCATAGTGGAAATTTTGAAAAAGATAACGGGATGATTCCTTTATTGTTTAGGCATACCAAGAGATAGTTTTCGCTTGAAATTCGTACAAACGATAAAGGGATGATTCCGAAAGGTAAATGTATTTTTTCGTTTGAATAATGCGTGAATGTATTTTATTTCTGACAAAACAAAACATCGGTTTCACTCTATGATTAGGATGGTTACATTATGATTTGGCGGTTTCTTCTTCCTCTACCATGAATGACCCATAAATCGTCATCCACCCGAAGTAGAGGATGGTAAGGATAGCAACACCCGTTACCCAATTATTTTTTTCAGGATATAAATATAAAATAATTCCATTGAAAATGAAGAACAGCACAGTATTGAAGATGTTCAATTTTCTGAAATGTAGCGTGCGACTTGGATAGACGTATTTTAAGGGAACAAAATGCATGATACAAAAGAAAAATATAAAGGCGAGATTGAGCCATACACTTAAATCCAGTACAAAAAACATCACATAAACCACCATATTCCACATCACAGGAAATCCCACGAAATAAAGGTCGTGTGATACCATGCCCATTTTTCCATAATACATCGCTGAGGTCAGTAGAATAGCAAATACCGCAATGAGTTTCCATCCTTCGGGCAGTAAATCAGATTGGTAAAAAAAGAAGGCAGGAATGACCGCATAGGTCAGAAAATCAATCACATAGTCGATAGACTTGCCATCCCAACCGGGTAAGACTTCTTTAGCCTTAACAGCCCGCGCCATCGCTCCGTCCACCCCATCAATAAACAGCGCAAGAATAAGCCACAACATTGCCTCTCGCTGCCAATTGACTTGCACCTCACTAATCGCCCGTATCGCCATGAAAGCCGCGATTACTCCCGTAGAGGTGAACAAGTGAACGCCCATCGCAAGGGCTTTTTGTGTGAGTGTATAGTTTATTGAGTTCATAAAGTTTATTAAGTTTATAGAGTTTATTAGGTTTATAAAGAACGAATTTTACTGCGCAAAATTCTGTCAAATATGAACTCAATGAACTTTATAAACTCAATAAACTAATTACTCGTCTCCCCGGTCAGTACTAGCATCCGGCTCGTCTGGGTCGGTGACATCTTCGGCAGTTTGTTCCATTTTTAGGATTTTATTTTTATCAAGCGAATTTTTATGCATGTCGTAGAAATTACGACGATTTTTGACAATATCCATTGCCAAGAATATCGCTGAACGGAATGATGACGGGTCGGCTACATTTTGCCCTGCGATATCGTGTCCCGTACCGTGGTCGGGCGAGGTGCGTATCACAGGCAATCCCGCCGTATAATTCACTCCCACACCAAATGACAATGCTTTGAAGGGCACAAGTCCTTGGTCATGATACATCGCCAAGATACCGTCGAATTGCTTGTATTTACGCGAACCAAAAAAGCCATCCGCAGAATAAGGACCGAAGGCAAAAATGCCGAGTTGCTCGGCTGTTTTGAGCGCAGGTTGTATGACGTCTTCTTCTTCTTTTCCGATGAGTCCGCCGTCGCCTGCGTGCGGATTGAGGGCAAGTACAGCGATTTTTGGTTTATCAATACCGAAATCTTTTTTAAGGGTGTTGCTCATAATCATGAGTTTTTTGCAAATAATATCCTCACTGACTGATTCTGCCACGCGTGCGACGGGTAGGTGATTGGTCGCCAACCCCACACGCAAGTCATCATTGATCATAAACATGAGGCTTTCTTCTGCCTTAAATTTATCGGTAAAAAACTCGGTGTGTCCGGGATATTGGAAGCCCGCCATTTGCATGGCTTTCTTGTGGATAGGCGCAGTCACCAATGCATCAATATAACCTGATTCCAACTCATATGCCGCAGCATGAAGGGACTTCATCGCATAGCTTCCACCTTCTTCATTGATGCGTCCAAGTTGAATGTTTACATTATCTTGCCAGCAGTTGACTACATTCACTGTACCATCAAATACACGCTCTGCCGAGCGAATATTTTTATATTGAAAAGACTGTGTTTGTACGATATTCCGATGGTAAGCCATGACCTTCGATGAGCCATATACCACAGGAGTACAAAGGTTCGTAATGCGCTCATCTTCAAGGGTTTTTAATATCACCTCAAGACCTATACCATTCACATCACCGATGGTGATGCCTATTTTTATTTTTTCCAAAACGAGATTTTAATGGTTAATGGTTAACGATTAATGATTAATAAATAACATATTTTCGCGTAGCGAAAATTCATTATTAAAATAAGTCATTAATCATTAATCATTAATCGTTAATCATTATAATTCTTGGCGAAATCAAACAATAGTCTGACTCCTACGCCTGTACCGTTCTTACCTCTGTACGAATCGGGCGTATGTAGGAAGGCTGCCCCCGCAATATCAAAATGCAACCAAGGGTAATCCGTAAAATGATGTAGAAAAAGCCCGGCAGTAATCGCTCCGGCACTCGGTCCGCCGATATTTTTGATGTCGGCTACGTCAGATTTGAGTAGTTCGTTGTATTCTTCCCAAAGCGGAAATTCGACAAGACGCTCTTGCACCGTAAGTCCGCTTGCTTCCATTTTATCTTTGACAGATTTATCAGCAGTACCCATGTAGACGATGCCTTGTCCACCAATGGCACGTGCCGCAGAACCGGTTAGCGTAGCAAAATCCATCACGAGTTCGGGCTTATATTTTTTGGCAAAATGCAAGGCATCCGCCATAATCATACGTCCCTCAGCATCAGTGTTGAGTACTTCGACAGTTGCGCCACTATGCATGGTGATGACGTCGCCGGGTGCATAGGCTTCATTACCCGGACGGTTGTCGGTAGCAGGGATGAGTGCGACAATGTGTATTGGCAATTTTGCTTTAGCAATAGCAAACATTCCGCAAGCTACGGCTGCTGCACCACCCATATCGGATTTCATAAAATCCATCGAATGAGAAGTGGGCTTCAAACTCAAACCACCCGTATCGAATACGATACCTTTACCAACGAGGATGACCGGTTTGTCATTCTTTGCATTATCGGGCTTCCATTCGAGGATGTTGAAAGTCGGCGGGTCAAAACTCCCACGATTGACCGCTAACAAACCACCCATTTTCAATGCTGTAATCTTCTCTTTGTCAAAGACTTCGAGCGTAAAACCGGCGTCTTTACTCATTCCGGCTATTTCTTCACTGAGTTTTTGTGCGGTGAGATAAGAAAGCGGTTCATTGACCAAATCACGAGCGATAGTAGTTGCTTCCAATGCAATATTCAATTGACTGACTGCCTTTTTATCTGCTTTGTGAACATTGATTTTTTGTAGTTTCGTTTTTCTTTTCTTGGCGTCTTTGTAGTACTTCAGAAACTGGTAACTGCCTAGTACCAAGCCCTCTGCATATGCGAGTGCAAGGTCGCGCCCTGTTTCGTCGATAATGGTAAATTCTTCTAATTGATACCTGCGAATGGTCTCCAATGCCTCATGAGCATCTCGGCGAGTATATTCGAGCGTTCGGTTGTTATCGTCATGTTTTTTCAAAAACTGTACGATTACAGTGCGTCCCGCTTGTGGCAGTGCGATGTGAGAAATCTCTCGTTCTGCCGTCTGCTTCACATAAGCCGCTTCATGTTCGCTTAGGTTGCCTTTTATCCAATCATGATTGTCACGATTGGAAAGTATGATGATGTTATCCTGCTCTGAATAGTCATTTGTAGTAACAATGACGGGATTCATACGATACATATTTTTAGTATAATTCTGTTTCGGGATGAAAAATCTGTCTTCTACACCCGATGTAATTTTACAAGTCCCAAATTTTCAATTCCAATTTCAACAAGAAATGATGTAAAAAGATGTTACAAGAACAAAAAACAATAAGTCCCTGAGTTGAAAATAAGCTTGATAATATAGGTCACTATTTCAGGTCAGTCAACGGTAAGCCGCAAAGATAGGGAAATTAGAGATAAGAGTGCGATTTTTGTGATTTTAGTTAATATAATTAATCCTAATCGCACCATAAGTAAAACTAAAGCACTCTAAAGCCGACTTTTAGGTAGATTTATGACGTGACAAATATCGGATTTTTTCAGGACTTTGTCCAGTGTAACCATCTATAATTTTTCTCCCAACCAGCTTTTTATTAGTTTTTTACACAAAAAATAAAAATCAAATTAAGCCTTTTAAATAATTGTTTTTTTCGGAAAATGAGATTTTTTGTAATTGTAATGAGTCGATTTTATGCGGAATATTGCAATATCAACTCGCAATAATGGCGAGTGCAAAACAAACCATTTAATTCACATTTTAAATTAACATCATGAAAATTTTAAAAATCATGTTTTCCGTAGCGGCAATTTGCTGCTTAATGCTAAACCCTCAAATAAACTATGCCGCCGCCCTTCATGCGGATAATGTTTTTTCTAACCATCTAATGACAGTTAACAAAAAAGTAAATGTTTTTGAAGAATTAAGCGGAAAGAACATTGAGCAGTTTAAAGTGATGCAGGAAGAGAAAGCATTAGCGATGATGTTCATTATATTCATCGAGCCTATAGATTTTAGATATAACGTACCTGTTTCACCTACACTTGCTCCTGTAGAAGTTCGAGTTATTGGCAACAACGAGGAAGTATTGTATTTAGAGTGGACAAATGGTGCTAATGTCGTTATTCCCGACAATATTAATGTAAAGGACATCAAGCAGATTAAAGTGATGCAGTATGGGAGAGTCATAATTGTAGTGGAGGATATAATTGAAGGATAAGTTGAAAATCCGTAACCTCGACTAACAAAGGAACATTCATCTTTTTTAACAAAAACATTGTAACTATGAACCTAACTGATAAATTCATCAAACTCAAAGCAGACGGCAAGAAATGGACCGTTGTAACAAGCTACGATTACTGGAGTGCTAATATCCTGAATAACACCAATGTAGATGCGCTCTTGGTAGGCGACTGTGCTGCCATGGTGATGCATGGTCACAAAAATACACTCTGTGCTGACCCCGAAATGTTGGCTACACACACTCGCGCAGTGGCGAAGGGCGCGCCTGACAAATTTATCATCACCGCATTGCCTTTTATGACGGGCAAAAAGAGCTTGAAAGAAGGTCTGGAAACCGTAGAGATGTTTGTCAAAGCCGGCGCACATGCAGTGAAAATTGAAGGTGGTTTTACCAATGAGGAATTCATCAAAACCATCGTGGGTATGGGTGTGCCTGTGATTGGTCATATCGGACTGAAACCTATGCATATACACATGTTGCGAGGCTTTAAAGTGCAAGGCAAAAAACAGGAAGATGCCGATATGATTTTGGTGGAAGGTATGATGTTGGAAGAGATTGGTTGTACTTGTGTAGTTGCAGAAGCAGTCCCGCCGAATGTCGGGCAACGCTTGTCTAAAAAGTTGGCAATCCCAGTCATCGGAATTGGAGCGGGTCCACACGTTGACGGACATGGTTTGGTGTTTCAGGATATGCTGGGTTTGACCACTGATTTCAAACCTAAATTTGTGCGCCAATACGTCAATGGCGCGGATTTGGTGACTACCGGCGTCAATGATTTTGTCAGCGATGTGAATGACCTTAACTATCCCGCCCCCTCGGAAACCTACTTACCCAAAAAGAAACCTACGCCTATCAAATTGGTGGCTGCCTAGAGAAATTCCAAATCCCAAGCACCAAATAACAAAAATGAAGCCTTGGGATTTGGATTTTAGGATTTGGAGCTTTACGCAATCAAAGGACTCATTCCTTCCAGCACCGCTTTTGCCTGTTGGATGTGTCGTTGCTCATGTGCCACCACAAAACGCAGGCAATCACCTAAACGAAGTTTGAGCAATTTAGCGACTTCTGCCGCGATTTTGATTTTATTCAAATTGACATTTCTACTCTTCGAGATAATGTCGCGTAGTTGCTGCTGATAAGTTAGAAAATCTTCCAATACAGTTGGCGGTAATTCACTGTGAACGGGGGCGAGTCGTTTGAGTGTTTTTTGTTTTTTTGTGTTGTCGGGATGTACCGATTTTATGGAAAAATCACCTATCCAACCACTCTTGAAATCATCCACAAACACCAAATGACTTTTCTCCTGAATAGCTTTTTCCATCGCCGGATTATAGTAGCGACTGTAAATGTTGAGATGTTCCAAACACTCGGCTACACTCCACTTTTCAGGTGTGGGTTTCCAATTGAGTTCACGAGGGGAGTAGGTGGCGAAGTCCGTTTCTGCGGTTTGGATGATGGCTTTTACTGCGTCATCGAGTTCGTTTAATAGTTGTGTGGACTTGTAGGTCATATTGTGCTATTTTTTGCAAAAAAATTATCTCGAAACTTATAATTCGCTAAATGTGTGTTGAAAATAGTAGATTTAGTGGATTATAAATTCATTTCATGCAGAAAAGAAAATTATTTCAGGAAATTTAAGATGTATTATGCAGAAAATTTTCAAAAATCGTTTTGAGATAAACGATAAGCAACACAATTCCCGTAACAGAGATTTGCAATTTCATTTCCTCTATTTTACCCAAAAAATCAGGATAAAATGGATAAATGATAAATCCAAATGCAATCGGTAACATACCGCCTGCCATTATCGAAACAACTACTTGGGTTAATATAATTTCATCATTAAACCATAATTTGTAGAAAACAAAAATTATGGAAATAACTATTGCGAATATTGCTGAGTATTGGTTTATGGTGAAATTCATAATTTTATTTTTTAACGATAAAATACCGTCTGTAAGAATAAAGCCCAGTTGTTACAATTATATCATAATCCAAGTTCACTGTCAATAACAAATTGTTATTTTCTATCCTATTTAGTTACAACCTCTTGTTTCAGTGAGAGTTATCAAAAATAAAAAAAGGTCTAAGCAGTTAAGCTCAGACCCATAACTCGGTGGTGCGAGTTGCAATTTATGAGTATTAGGAATTAGATGCAAATATCTATTAACGCGACTTTTAGTGGTTAAATAAAGATTTAAGGGTGCATGGAAAAAGACGTATACCTTATTATTCTTAGCAATGAATATTTGGACAGATAATGAATTTTAATTAACAAAATGTCCATACTACTCCATCTCAATCACCAAATCATCCTGCTCCACCATCGTCTTCTCCGCCAAATGAACCGCCTTCACCGTCCCCGCTTTTGGTGCGGTAATCGTACTTTCCATTTTCATGGCTTCGATGATAAATAGCGGGTCATTTTGCGCGACAGTATCGCCTGCTTTGACCAGTATTTTCGACAAACTCCCTTGTAATGGCGCACCAATATCGCCGTCTTTTGCTGCTTTTTTGTGAATGACTTTTTTCGTTTCGATAGACAGGTCGCGGACTTGTATGGCGCGGGTTTGTCCGTTGAGATTGAAGAAGAGGGTGCGGTAGCCGTCTTCGT
>JAHDEO010000224.1 GCA_020628725.1 Saprospiraceae bacterium | reverse complement strand
CAACTCCTCAACTCAAAACTATGGAACCACTAAAAGCGATTATAGTAGACGACGAATCGCCCTCTCGCAGAGTATTAGAAGGTTATCTTAATGAATATTGTGCGCAGGTAAAAGTCATTGCAGCGGTGGGCAGTGTCGCCGAAGCTGTAGAGTCCATCAAACAACTCCAGCCCAATCTCGTCTTTTTGGATATAGAAATGCCCGGAGAAGACGGTTTCCAATTGCTCAATTATTTTAGCGACCCTGATTTTATGATTGTCTTCGTGACGGCTTATCAGGAATATGCCATCAAAGCTTTTCGTAGTTCGGCAGTGGATTACCTGCTCAAACCCATCGAAATTGCCGACCTCATCCAATCTGTCAATAAAGCCCAACGCCTTCACGAACTTCGCAGCAATTATACCCAGCAAATCGATGCCCTGCGTTCTAATCTAAATCAAGAACAGATTACGCACCGTCTTGCTTTGCCTGTTTCAGATGGTTATGTTTTTATTTCGATTGAAGATGTCATATGTCTCGCAGCAAATGGCTCTTATACACATGTGTATTTGAAAGACAAAAAGCCTTTACTTATATCAAAGAAACTTTATCAACTCAGCGAAATGATTACGCATCCCAATATGTTCAAGCCGCACCGTTCTTACATTATCAATCTCCATCATGTCGAACAATACACGCGCCGCGACGGAGGCTTTATCATCATGAATAATGAGTTGGAAATTCCATTGAGTGCCAAGCGGAAAGACGAATTTATGGAAGCTATCAAGTTAATGAGAGAGTGAACAATGCTACAATGTAAATGAGCGAATGAGCAAATTTTGAATCAGTGAATTTTTTCACAAAAAAATCAAATTCCATGTTGGAAACATTCACACATTCGCTCATTCAAAATTCACTCATTAAATATTTAAGCATTGTATCATTTCATCATTTAAGCATTGTTTATGCTGTCACATTTTGTTAAAAGGGGTAAAAAAGCCATTTCAGGTACTCAAATAGCACATTCGGGAATTATAGTATACAAACGACCTTGTGATAATGTATATTTGTAATACCAAATGAATAAAGATATTATAGTAATGTAAAATGCAGTTTGTACTGCGAAACGCATCAAAAACAGACCTCGCATTTACATTCAAATTCTCATTCCTATTGTTCTATTAGCGGCGCTCTTCCTGGAGCGCTTTTTTTTTGAATCATCTCAATTTCAAAAGCAACAAAATAATTGATTTGCCGTAGGCAAATCTTTAGAATTGAAGTTGTGTTTGAGGTTGAAATTGAGGTTTACTTAATTCCTTTAACGACCACTACAATTTCTCCCTTTACTTTTTTTTCGGCAAAATAATCAGCCAACTCCATGAGTGTTCCGCGTTTCACTTCCTCATGCAATTTGGTCAATTCCCGACAAACAACTGCCTCGCGCTCTTCTCCACAATGCTCTGCCAACTGTTTGAGACATTTCGCTACGCGATGCGGCGATTCATACAAAGCAAAAGTACAATCCAAGGTAGCCAAATATTTCAAGCGCGTTTGCCGACCTTTTTTGTGTGGTAAAAATCCCTCGAAATAAAACTTATCACAAGGCAAACCCGATACGACCAATGCCGGTATCACCGCCGTAGCTCCGGGCAAGCACTCGACTTTCACTCCTGCCTGCACACAGGCACGCACCAACAAAAATCCCGGGTCGGAAATACCCGGTGTCCCGGCATCAGTGATGATTGCCATTGTAGTTCCAGATTCTAATTCACTTATGATTTTAGGCGTAGTCGCGTGTTCGTTATGCGCGTGATGAGAGCGTAAAGGTGTAGAAATGTCGTAGTGGTTCAATAGTTTTTTTGAGGTGCGTGTATCTTCTGCTAAGACCACATCCACCTCCTTCAAAATACGCAAAGCACGGAGTGTAATATCCTCCAAATTTCCGATTGGTGTAGGTATAATGTAAAGCATAAAAACGGTGGACGGTGGACGGTGGACGACAAACGGTGAACGACCCCAAAAACCGTCCACCGTTTACCGTCAACCGTTCGCCGTAATAGTATATTGGTAAGATTCCATGATGGTATTGGCGAGTAGTTTTTTGCAAGCCGTTTCGACTTTTTCCCTTGCATTTTCTTCCGAATCCGCCTGTAGCGTCATACGAATATGCTTGCCGATTCGAACATCTTCCACGCCGTCCACCTCGATATTTTTCATATTATTTGCCACTGTTTTACCTTGTGGGTCAAGGAGTTCTTTGAGTGGCATGATGTCTATTTCTGCTGTGTAATTCATTTTTATTTCATTGCTTCATTGTTGTATTGTTTCATGGTTGATGTGATTTTCACATAGCGAAAATGGCAATACTATAACCATGAAACATTGTAACAATGAAATTCATTCTCCAAAAAAATACGGATACATCAAAATGGCAGCAAACAAGGTAATCAAACCAATCAACACAGAAGCCATGCGTACCGAAAATCGAATATTATTCACAAAAGTACGAATATCATCGGCATGATTCGGATGTTGAGGGATGATTTCTGATTCGAATTTTTCGGTATCAAACAGATGGGCGGGTTTGAGGTCAAGTTGGACTTTGTTTTTGCGTAATTTTCGATAAATTTTAATCACCTTCAATCGAAAATACACATTAATCGCCAACATGCCGACAAAGGTCAAAAGAACTAATGCGAGTAAGGTATTTGCCATTGCTATAGCCAATTTTTTGACGAAGGTAGCAAATATTTTCAATGCGACAATGCTGAAATGCGATAATGCTACAGTGTAAATGAGTGAGTGAGTGAATTTTGAATGAATGAATAAAATCTATTTGAATTCATTCATTCAAATCATTGTAGCATTATCGCATTGACGCATTATAGCATTAATAGAAGTATCGTTCCGTAACGATTTTGCCGTCTTTGACCTCATATACGGCAATTTCTTCCATGTTTATTCTGCCTTGCTCTTTCATGGTCATATCGTAGCGCATCGCTACCGTGAAGTGGTTACCCACTACCATTGGGTCAGAAACCTCTGCGCTGTGTAAGGCTTCGACACCTGCATCAAAATCTTTGTTTTTGGCTTTGATGGCATCTATACCTTTTACGTGTGGATTGGGCATATTGGGCATTTCAAAACTTTCGACATCAGCATGACACAATTCGTTGTGTGCTTTTTCGGATTGATTAGTGCGACAATATTCCACGAGTTTGTCGGCGATTTGTTGTGTAGTCATATTGTTTTATTTTCTTATGATGAAAAAATAGTATTGTTTTAATTTAAAAATCAGGTCAAAATTAATACATTATTTTAAAATTTAAAACAATTTGAGTTAAAATAAAACAAATTTAACATTTTTTTAATTACTTCTTTTGTGAACAAAAAAGCGCAGAGCAAAAACCCCACGCTTTCTAAAAATATCAATATTAAATTTGTACAGACAGGTCGAGACCTACCCTACCTCGGCACCCGCGAAAATTTTCCATTATTCAATTCCCAAATAATCTTATCCTCACCGTTGGTGTCACCGTTCAGGTTGGCGTCGGAAGTGCGGTAGGTATCGAAATTGCCGTTGCCGATTTCCCATTCAATTTTATCACCACCATTGACATCGTAGCTAAAATCGTCAATGGTTTGGTCAAGGTCTCCGGCTATCATCGCCCATTTACCGGGCGCGACTTCAGACTGCCCCCAACCGAGAAAACCTGTGTAGGAATCTTGCGTTGTAAAATCCATAATCAATTCACGGTCGGTGGGTGAAATGGTTTCTGTGGACATGGCAGCCATATGATTCCGATGTTCGACAACAACGAAAAATGGTCCCGGTTCGTCAGTACGCACGGGGCATTCGGCAGGAAATCGTATCGTACCGTCTTTCATCAATAAGCCTGCGGCTTGGCTCACTTCATCCGCCTTTTGTATGCCGATACGCAGCCCAACCAAGACCCAATCCACCTCATTGCCTTGATAATCGGAATCGGTAAAATCCAAACCTTCCACACCATTATAATTCCACGGAGCAACTGAGTATGGCTGCCCTGCGGGTGTCGGATTCACAAGTGGACTGACGGGAGTTTGTCCCGGCAATATCTTTCGTGACAAACTTAGGTCAGTACGCATCGCACCCGCATTTACATCATAAGCCCCTTCAAGCAGGACGGTCAATTTCAACTCATAACAAGGATTCGGCCTGTATAATACGCGCCAAAAATCCAACTGTGGCGGCGTTTGATTGGTGGCATCTGTGGTGACATATTCGAGTTGAAGATACGGGTAAGCATCAGCGTCCACCACGTCTGTGTTAAAGAGGTGATTGTTGGTGGTGATGTCTTCTACGAGCAGCGTGCGTTGTCCATTATCATCGATACCATAGACATTAATGTGGGCATTATCACCTGTCTCGCTCATGGTGTTCCATTGTAAGGAAGCCCATTCAAGTGCCGGACCGATGACCGTAGAAGTCATGCTACCTTGCGTCCATACATCGCGTATAAAAAATATCGCTTCAAGGATGTCTGATTCCGAATTGCTTATCATTTCTTGGGTCGCATTATTTTCCAAATCTATTAAAGCAGCATACGGGACACCACCGAGTGATGCGGAGTTTTGTAATTCAGTGATACCGTAATTTGCGAAAGCACTAAATAAAGCCGGAGACCACGTTTCAGGCAGATAATCATTGAGAGTGTAAATCAGTACATTACTAACATTCGAGAGGGTGGGTAGCGTATTATTCAGAAAATCAATCAAGACTTGCTGCCCTGCCGCATCTTCCGTTGGAAAGGTAAATGCAGGTTGGGTAGAGCGACAGATGAAAGAACCGTATTGTCCGACATTATTCGTCAAATCAACGGCTTCGTTCTGTATTGGTTCAGCATTTTCATCAATCAAAACCACGTAAATACCTGCTCTATGTTGTTCGCAGGCTTCTACATCATAAATTCGAGTACCTGCAATGGAAAAATCAATATCAGTCCACGGTAGTACATTTGTATGAGCATTATCCACCTCAACCTCAATACCGCCTGCACGATATTCAAATTTACGAGTATTTTCATTGTACAAAAGCGAATTATCGTAAGTGTCATCTAAAAATTGGTAATGATGCGATTGATTCCAACCCGGAGATTCGCCGTCGAGATAGATGAAGGAGTGATTTTGCCAATCCTCAGCATTGGGTACTTGTCCCGTAATCGCTTTTACTCGCCAATAATACACCGTTTCATTCACATAATTCACAGGAGGCGACCACTCCAAAATACCACCAGTTTGGGTGATGGTAGTTTCTATTTTTAATGGGCTATCAAATAATTCTGTCGTATCAATTTGAATGATATAATTGAGCGATTGATTGGCGTAACGGTCATTGATTTCGGCTTGGAGGGTGATAGTATTAGCGTCTGTTTCAATGCCGTAATTGATGGGTGAAACAGGTTTTACAATTCCATCTAAAATAAAAATACTTGCCGTAGCGGTGTTGTTGCCCTCTGCGTCGGGGTTGGGCAATTCGACAATTAAATCATCCGAATCCAATGTAATAATAAATTCATTTGTACCCACCGCATCCGCTACTGCGGGAATGTCGAAGGTGTATTCCTCCTCAAATGAAGGCGCATCCACCGTTTCATTCACCACAATGACGACATCACCATTGGGCAGCACGCGCTCGACCAAGACCTTAACAGGTTGATTTTCTGCTTTTCCGAGATTGAAGATATTAAAGGTCAATTCGAGCGCATCGTCGGTCGCGGGGGTGTCGGGTGCGAAAGTAATATCGGAAGTAGAGGTATTGACCAAATAATCCGGCGCGGGGGCAGCGTGTAGGCGGACGGCAGGGTCGCCATTGAGTGTCATTTGCTGATAAACCATGCGTTTCAACACATCAGCATCGTCGGCAACTGCTGCTACAGCAGCGCGGTGAATATCTCCAATGCCTTCTCCGTAATTGTCTTTCGATAGTTTTTGATAAAATACTTCGTTGAAGAAATTTGACTGCTCAATAACTCCATATACATCAACTCCCGCTAAACTGGTCATTCCCATAAATGTAATTGAACCTTTATTTTCTTCAAAAATAAATTGCTCACTCATACCGAATGATTTGGTGTGAATTTGTCCACTATACGCGCCCAATGAAAGGAAAAGATGATAGCGATTGATATTGCTATATTCATCAACATCTCGAATATTGAAGTCGATATTCATGGGCGTAGAATGCCCGAAAAATGTAATCATAGAAGCACCTTCGTTCATCAGTGAATCCAACAGAATCGTAGATGAATATTCACTCGGTTCGAGATTAGCCGCCGAAAAAGTAGTGACATCTGCCCCGAAAAATTCGTCTTCGGCAATGGCTTCATATTCCTTCAAACCCTCTATCAAATCTTGTGCAATAACGGTGTCTCCACCGCCGAGATGCAGGATGCGTTTTTGCCATGTGCGGTCTTCTATGGTTTGTGCAAGGTTGAGGTTTTCGTGTGCCATCACTTTGTCGAGATAGATGCGTATTTGGTCGGGATTCGTAACGGGTAGTTTACCGAAAGCAAGGCGTGGCACATCGGAAGTATTGGTCGCCGTGAGTAGCATATCAGATGGTTCGTTACCAAAGGTGAGGGTGTAAGCGGGTTGCCCGGTTTGCCATCTTTCACGAACAGAATAATGTGGGCGCGACTTGCCTATCATAAACATATATCGGGGCGATACCGTCCAGTTATCCAACATATATCCGGTCAGATTTCGTACCGATTGAGTATGTTTGCTGATGCCGTATGCGAATTGGTCGTATAATTGTTCGTCGGTGATGATAATGGGCGTAAAACCGGTCGAGGCGCGATAGTCGGCGTATTGTTGTACGTAATTATTTCCTGCACCGTCATCAAATAATGTTGGATGGGAAATGATAATATAATCGCCTTGCGTAGTCGTGTAGTCCACAAAATTTACCGCATCCAAATCCGTGATATTTTGATAATTATTTTGACTGATTAATAATAATTCGCGTTCGGTAGCCGAAGGTGGAAGGGCGATTCGTACTATGTTTCCATTTAAATTAGTTTCAATACGTAAGTTGTTGGTCAAATCATATAAAACGGGTGCTGTGCCGCCGTGATTGAAGTTGGTGATTTCGAGGTATTTCTTCGCAGCATCAGCCACGATTTTAAAGTGATATTCGTCTTGATTATCAAAATTAAATTGGCGTGGATAAGTGATTTTTGCAAAGGCGGTAGAGTACGAATCATTCGAACCTAACAAGCCCCTAAGTTGGATGTCAGCAATACCGGAGGACAATAAATTTGCAGAGAAATTTTCACTAAGATCAATCACATCGTAACCCGAAAAATTGGATGCACTAAGAGGAATTGCTGTGCCATTGAGGGTCAATTGGGTGTAATGGTCGGTAGCACTACTAGCTGCAAATTTTATATTTATCACTGCATCCGCAGCACTCGCAGTGTAGGCATAAGGCGTGTATAATGTACCCGATGTTACTTGATTTAATCTAGTGCCAAATCCTTCACCTTCTGTGTAGCGTGACTCGAAGAGTTCGGCGTAAAATAATTCGCTGACAGTGGTGGGTTCCCCTTTGTGGTACCTGTCATTATAAACAAGCAATTGCTCATCCATAAAAAACGACTCCGCCGGGGGAAGCGCGGTGAGGTCGTTGGGGGTGTCTTGGAATTGCGTAACTGCATTTTCCCAAGTCAGAAAATACGCCGTCGAATCGGTGAACATGCTGTAATAGGGATTGAACAGGTCGTCGGGTTGGGCGTAGAGATGCACGTCGAGTTCGCCTCGATTTTTTTTGCCGTAAAATTCGACGTAATCATCCGCACCGAGTGCACCACTCGTACTGACATGTATCGGTACAGGATTTCCCAAAACGTAGAGTTGAAAATCACCCGCCTGAATCGCGCCCACAGGCACGCCTGCATCCGTGAGCGTTTGGGTGGAAATGCGATACATGCCGTCTTCGGTCACGTAGCATTTGTAGTAGTTTTGGCTGTGGTTAATCCACTCATTTCCGTAGAGTGTGTTCCCGTCAATCGTCATTTGAGCGTGTAGGGAAGTCATTAGAAATGAGAGACTTAATGTGAATAGCAAAAATCTCATAAAGCAATGTTTTTAATTTTGGATAAAATCAGAATTAGATTTAATCGCATAAAAAATAATACGTGTGTTTGCTTTCATTAAAAATGAAAAACACCTGATACCTGACGTCGAATTGTCTAATTCCTATTTGTCCAAAATTTGATAAAATTATACAATGAAATGAATTGCAGTGTGTGGCGTATAATTTTATTGGAAACAAGGGTAATTGGAAGGAGAGATTTTGTTTCCTGTTATTGGTAAGACTTTCCTGATTGGATAATGGTTGCTTTCTTGTAGATTATTTTTTACTTGGTCAGAAATAATCACGCGGAGTTCGTAGAGGATTGACTTTCAACACTCTGCGAACTCCGTGCGCTCTGTATGATACAAACTAATAAATATCTAAATTACAAATCAAACTCAATCTGTGCCCCCACACCCAATGTACCAGAAGGCGGCTCTTTCTTATCCTTCTTAGTTTTGGTAGGAGCTTTTTCTGTCTCTAAGTCTTTAATCGCTTGCGGTTTGTAGGTGCCGAGTTTATTGCCTTGCGCCTTCCAGCCTTTCACATCAATAAATTTCGCAAAATTCAATTTCGCGTCTTTGCTCGTTTTATCGGCGCGATATTTATAGGAAATTTGCGGTGCTTCGTCTATACTTACGTAAAGCAATTGTGAGCGTGAATTTTCACCGATAAAGCCAAATTTCTGCCCCTGCGAGGTCGTCTCAATCTCAAATCGCTTGACATAACTCGCCTTTTTATCCGCATCATAATACAATGCCGAAACTACCATTTTGGGCTGATGACGTACAACACACATCGCCGTCGCGGGGTCGTAGCGATTGGTGAGTTCGTAATCGGTCATTTCGTAAGTTCCGTTTTTATAGATGGCGAGGATTTGGTCGCCGGTGTCGAATGCACCTAATAAATCGCCGCGTTCTTCGGTATTGATTCTACCGCTCGTGCGGTCTATCCAGATTTTTTGTGCGCCAATAGTCGATTTTCCGACTTCCTTTTGCGTGATTTTTCGCACCGGATATTTCGTCAGTACATTCCCTTGCGAACCGCGTCCTTTTATCTGAAGGTCGGCATAATCAAAATCAAAAATTTTCTTTCGGGCGGTGCTGCCTTGCGAGAGTTGTACCGTCACGACCTCCGATTCTCCATTCGGATTGACCGTAAAATAAAGCACCTTCGAGCGTGGCGTTCCCTTCGTCACATTGTAATCTTTATCACGGGTAATTGCCTTCACATTGAAGCGTTTGACGTAGGTTTTGCCACTCGCGCCATCCACATAAGCGGCGTTGTAGGTCGTGCGTTCATCGCCTTTATTCCACACCGCTACGTGTACAATATCCTTTCCGACAAACACTTTATCCGCAATACGCGACACCCGAAATTTACCGCTTTTCGAGAAGGTAATAATGTCTGCAATATCCGAACATTCGCTCACAAACTCGTCCTTCTTCATCCCAAAACCAATAAAACCTTCCTTGCGATTGACATATAATTTGCTGTTATTCGCCACCACCTGACGCACTTTAATCGTATCAAATTCAGCGATTTGGGTTTTGCGCTCACGTCCTTTTCCGAATTTTTTCAACAAATCTTCATAATACGCAATCGCAAATTCGGTGAGGTGCGCGAGATGATGACGTACCTCTTTCATTTGCTCTTCGAGGTTGGTCATCAATTCATCTGCCTTAAATTTATTGTATTTGGAGATTCGTTTGATTTTGATTTCGGTCAATTTCGTAATATCCTCTTCCGTCACATCGCGCTTCAACTTGTATGTGCCTTTCTTTTTGTTGGGAAATGAAGGGGTAGAAACGTATTTTTTCAACTCTCGGTCAATGGTCTCCAAAACGGCTTCCCACGTTTCACATTCTTCTATTTCGCGGTAAATTCTATTCTCAATAAATATCTTTTCCAGACTCGCAAAATGCCATTTCTCTAGTAATTCAGATAGCTTGATTTCGAGTTCTTGCTGAAGAAGGTCTTTGGTGTTTTGCGTGTTGATTTCGAGGATTTCATCCACCGTCATAAAATGCGGCTTATTATCAATCACCACACAGGCATTCGGCGAAATGGACACCTCGCAATTCGTGAAGGCATAGAGTGCGTCCATCGTCACTTCGGGCGATACGCCGGGCGGTAGCAATACGCGCAATTCTACATTTTTTGCGGTATTATCGACGACCTTTTTGATTTTGATTTTGCCCTTGTCGTGTGCTTTTGTGATGCTGTCAATCATGGAGTTGACCGTCACGCCGTAGGGCAATTCGTGGATAACAATCGTCTTTTTATCAGCAATTTCCAACTTCGCTCTTACACGGATTTTACCACCGCGTTTGCCGCGATTATAATTGCTGACATCAACCAAACCGCGTGTCGGAAAATCGGGTAAAATTTTCGTCTTCTTCCCATTCAAAATCGCAATCGACGCCTTGATAAGTTCGATGAAATTATGCGGCATAATTTTCGTCGAAAGCCCGACCGCGATACCCTCCACACCTTGCGCCAACAACAAAGGAAATTTCATGGGCAAGGTAATCGGCTCGCGCTTACGCCCGTCGTAACTCATTTGCCAATCGGTCGTCTGAGGATTGAAGGCTACCGCCAACGCAAATTTGGACAACCGCGCCTCAATGTAACGCGGTGCAGCGGCATTATCGCCCGTATTTATATCTCCCCAATTCCCCTGACAATCAATCAGTAAGTCTTTCTGCCCAACGTGTACGAGTGCGCCACCGATAGCTGCGTCACCGTGTGGGTGGTACTGCATCGTCTGCCCGATGATATTGGCGACTTTGTGAAAACGCCCGTCATCCATTGTCTTCATGGCATGTAAAATACGGCGTTGGACGGGCTTGAGTCCGTCTTCGATATACGGTACGGCACGCTCCAATATCACATAAGAAGCATAGTCGAGAAAGTATTCCTCGTACATGCCCTTCAAAGTGATAATGGTATCTTCTGTGTTGTTGTGGACGGTTTGTCCGTTTTGATTGCTGTTATTTTCTTTACTCACGTTAAAATTTAGATTCTATTGTTTTGGCGCAAAGTTCGCGGATTTTTACGTGAGCAAAGGTACAAAATTTATTTGAGATTTAAAACATTTTGTTTTAAATTTTTTGGTTTTATCGTGTCGGTTGCCTTAGCTGCCGAATGGGGCGGTAGCCCCATAAACCCAGCGAATGTGTTTTCGGGCTGCGCCCGTCGGCAGTTAAAACAGCCGGTACAAAATAAAAAAAGTCGAACCACCGCAGCAGCCCGACTTTCATAATATTGGATTGTATTTCTTATAATCTTACTTCTGTAT
>JAHDEO010000223.1 GCA_020628725.1 Saprospiraceae bacterium | reverse complement strand
TTAAATATTATTTGAGTTTTATCGGGAGATTATTTGGATTACAATAGAAATTCAATAATCCCGATAGCTATCGGGACAAAAAAAACTCCTCCGTCAAACAATTTTTTGACGGGCCATCGCCAAACTCGAACCCTTAAAGCTAAAAAATTGATGTACAGCTATTTATGTGAAATTCAATTTCAAATTGAATTTTAAATCATATGCTCAATTATTCGGAATCTCAATCACAAAAGTAGAGCCTTTCATATGTTCCGAATTGACTGAAATTTGTCCTTGATGTAACTCAATGATTTTTTTGCAAGTGGCTAAACCGATTCCTGTACCGCTGACTTTTTTATCATGTAATCGAGAAAACATATTAAATATCTTACCTACATCTTCTTTCTTCATGCCAATGCCGTTATCAGTTACCGAGAACCGGAAGCCGCCATTTTCAATTGACGACTTAATTTCGATGATTGGATGAGTGTCTTTCTTCGAATAATTTATTGCATTGCTGATTAGATTTTGTAGAACTGTGGTTAATTTAATTTTATCACAAAAAACGGTGTGAGGTGATTTATTGTCGTATACTATTGTGGTTTCGCTTTGTTTTATATCGTTGGTTAGTCTTTGAATTGTAGTCTCTACTAACTCCGTAAAATTCGTTTTTTCTAAGTTTAATTGTTGTTCTATGGTAGAATGCTCGAGCAAGTCAGATATCATCAGTGTCATATCCTTAGCCGACTTTTTAATAAATCCCAGATATTTTTTTGATTGTTCATCTTCTATCTTTTTTTCGAGCAATCCTGAAAATGCAGCAATATTTCCGAGTGGTGATTTTAAGTCATGTGATGCAACGTAGGCGAATTGCTTGAGCGCATTATTCCTTTCCTTTAACTTATCTATCTGTTGCTCTATTTGATTTTGCGAAGTGATTAAATCTTGATTGAGGTTTTGAATTTTTATTTTTTGTTTTCTTACCGTATGCAATAGGTAAGCAAGAATTGATATAAGCACAATCAAAGCCAAAATAGATATATATTGATTTCGTATCACTCTCTTTCCATCCAAGTAATTGGATTCTATGATATTCTTTTTCTCTATCTCGTTATCCAATACTCTGTTTTTAGTAATTGATAGTTCGGTATTATTTATAAGTTCTCCATCATATTTTTTTATCATTTTTAGCCATGTGTCTATAATCTGTGCTTGCTCCTTATCATCAGTAATTTGGGCTATTCTGTTTATTGCTTTTTCTGTTGCGGCAATATCGAGGTCTTCATTATTTAGGAGAGCATTTTGTAATGCTTTAAACTCATTTTCTTCTTGACCTAATACAGATAATGCTTTAGCCTCAAGCATATAGTTTTCTCCGGCTAATAATTTCATCTCTCCATTTACGGCTTCTCTGCCTTCGTGTATTACTTTGAGGGCTTTTTCATATTGCTTTTTCTTGAAGTAAACCTTAGCTTCTATCATTGAGATTAGGTATAACCCTTTGGAATGGTGCAACTCTCGCCAAATTATCTTCGTTTTATTGATTTGTTCCAATGCTTCATCCAACTTATTCATTCTTAATAAAACCCTTGCCTGATTCTGCGATGCATAGGCTTTGGGTTTATTGACAGCATGATTCAACGACAAAGATTTTTCAAGAAAATTCTGAGCTTGGTCGAGTTCATTCAACTCCAATTTCAATAAACCCATATTTTGGTTCGTAACAATCAAAAGGTTCTTATCATTTATCTTTTCGGCAATATCCAATGCTTTCTGAAAATGATATAAAGCCGATTCATAGTTTTTTTCGATAATAAAAATAAGACCTGCAAGTGTCTGATTGTAAACGTAGTATTTCTCTTTTGATTTTTGGGCTATAAATGTTTTTTCGCCTTTTAACAGATACTTTTTTGCTTCATCCAAATTAGATGAATCATAGTGCAAAAATCCCAATATATTATACGCATGAGTCCGACATTCGCAACCTTCTTCTTTTATTTTATCGTATAAATCATAGGTTTCTTCATGACTAAATGGAATTTCATAAAACAAAATAGAATCAAGCAGCACTTCGTATCGAGAACAAATAGGTGAATCGTCATTCAACTCTGCTGAAGCAAAGAGAGATGCGAGGAAGGAAAGTGATAAAAATATAATAAGGAATAACTCCTTCATTGGTGTTCGGTTTTAAAATTAAAATGTTCTTTGTGAATAAAATAATAACGGAGAAAGTTATGAGGTAGTTACGTTTGGTCAAAGAGATTTGATTTTTGCTCACAAGTTTGAACCAAACTCTATACCAACTTGTCCGACACTCAAAGGCTCATTATCAGCTATTTTACCATCAAGGGGTAACAAATATAACAAAGTAAACCGTTTCCTACATATTCCCTTAAAACAATTAAAATAAATTTCACATATTTAATTCTACTTTGGCACTTTAAAATCATAACGTGTTTCCAATGTGGCTTTAGCCCATTGTCTGTGTGAATAACAAGGGGTTAAAACCCACTTGGATGGTTCAAACATAAAGAAACTTATTTTACAGTGTACTTACTTTAGCAAATTAGAAGTTTATTGGCGGCTTAGAGACTTAGAATATAATAACCTACACAAAAGTGAAGAGACTGAAAGTATTGTGTTGTGGCGAGCATAAAAAAAAGGGCTTCCGAAACCGGAAGCCCTTTCTTGGCTATTCGCAAAACGAAACGAGTGTTTGAAATCATTTTGAATCTCAACCTCAAATACAACTTCAATAAATTCTAATTTTTAATTTGCCTTTGGCAAATTCTTATTTGAGTTTGAAGTTGACATTGAGATTGAAGTTTATTTCGGTACGCTGGAGAAAGTACCATTATTATCATACCAAAGCACTTTATCACCACCATTCACGTCGCCGTCAAGGTTGTAATCTGCGCGGAGGTACTGATCAAATGTACCGTTCTCTTGTACCCATATCGTTTTATCGTTACCGTTGATGTCATAACCCGTTGGGTCGGTAGTTTGTGAACCGTCACCGGCAGGCATTGCCCATACACCGTTTGACATTTCAAACTGACCAAGACCGGTTTGAGTCGTGTAGCTGTCTTTGTCGCGTAGGTCGAGCGTAAGTTCACCCATATCGCTGACATTAACCGCTGCCGGAGACATAACACCCATGTGGTTGCGATGCTCTACCAAGATATACAAGGCATCAGCAGTCAAGTTTGCCAATGGCATTGTACCTTCAGGGAAGATTACGCTACCATCATTCAACAAGATACCTGCAATTCTACCAACTAAAGTAGAAGCTTCTACTTCTGTACGGAAGTTGACCAATACCCAGTCTACTACTTCAGCATCGTATTGTGCTTCGATAGCTTCGTAGTTAGCATCTGTCCAACCTGCACCTTCTGTTCCGTTGTAATTCCACGGAGCAGTGTTGTATGGTTGACCTGCCGGAGTTGGTATTGCGATATTGCTATTAGGTGTTTGACCGGGCAGTAAGCCTCTATCGTTGAGCGTTGTACTCATTGCGATGTTATTACCAAGCGCACCTGCGAGGAACACTTTGACATCAATTTTTGCTTCCAAACGTTGTACGAGAACGTTAACCGTCGCTTTAGCTGTATTGCCCGATGCATCTGTCATCATGTAGCGGAAGAAATCAGGACCAATGTAGCCATTAGGCGCTGTATAGATGAAGGTACCGTCTGCATTAAGCGTGACGTCTGCTCCTTGATCACTTGTGATATTCGCACTTAAAACGTCCTCGTTATAAGCTATGTATGAGACGTTTTCGCCGTTTGTATCGTAGTCGTTGAGTGTAACATCACCGTTGATTTGACCGTTTTCTTCTACTGCGAAGAAGTCGTCACCACCAAATGGCATACCATTCATGTCTTCAATAATAGTGATGTACATTGTAGCCGTAGCACAAGCTACAGGCGCAGCATCTGTACATACTTCATACTCAAACATGTCTTTTCCTACATAACCTTCTACCGGCGTGTATTCATACAAACCATCAGCGTGGAGTGTAAGGCTACCATGTTGTGGCATCGTTACAGGCGTCGTTGATACCACCAAATCAGCATCGTTGACCGCAGCATCATTGACGAGTAAGTTACCCGTCCATGTAACAGCAGCATTTTTGTGCAATCCTGCATTACCATTATAATGCTCTAAGAATGCTCCAACCCCCAATGCACCAACTGCATCATCATTATTTACAATGATTGGATCGAAAATAATAGATGTTACTGTGATAGTTGTAGTCGCGTTGATACATTCTAAGTCCGCATCACAAATCTGATATTCAAATTGGTCAGGACCTATATAACCTGCATCCGGGATGTACTCGTATGAGCCTGATGGGTAGAAGAATAATCTACCGTGTGTAGGCTCAGATACCAACTGAACAGTCATATTATAGTTGTACGGATTAATATCGTTTCCGAATACATTTCCGCGTACTGCTTGGTTTTGTAACGTGACATTATCATCATTGACAGCGATAGCTTGAAGACCAAGCAAAGACGTACAAATGTCTGACTCTGTAATCGTCACGCTACCATTAGAAGTACAACCGTCACAGTCTGTCACCATGAATGTGTATGTACCTGCAGTAGTTACTGTCAAAGTGTTGGTTTGCTCACCACCTGCCCACATAAAGGCACCTGCATCACCTGAACAAGAACTGTTGAATGTCACTACAGGCATAATAGTTACATTACCGTTGGTACAAGTCAATGTAGCCGTACCAATAACCGGAGGTGTATCACATGCCGAAACATCACAACCGTCAGGAATACCGTTGCCATCAAGGTCGATATTGTCGTCAAAGCCCGGACATAAATCATCAACGTTGCAAACGCCATCGTTGTCATCATCACCCGGAGATGAAGCATCTGCACAATCCGCTACGCAAGCATCCTGACAAACTTCTGTCTGAATACCGTAGTGTTTACCAATGTAAATCTTAGAATAGGTCGGGTCAGGTGTTGGTGAATCCGAACCTGTACCATATTCGATTACAATCTTGTCGATGCATTCTGTAAATTCTACTAATATACTTTCATATTGACCGGAAACAGCAGAGTTGGTTGTAGCTTCTGCACAGTTACCATTGATAGCTACGCTACCGTCTAATGAAGTGATAGTCGGCATAATTTGCGTCTGACTTGCACCTAACAAACCATATACACAAACTGCTTCTTGCTGCTTCGAGCTACCGTCTTTTTTATCTAAATCAACAATGTCAAAAATAACATGGCTAGATACTTCAGAAAGATTGTAACAAGCAACCACTTGGTCATTGACATCATGTGGATCGATACCGAGTTTGATACCTGAGTATCTCTCTTGTGTATGCTGTAAAATGCCGTCAGCATCTGCGATGCTAATGTCAAATGTCTGCGCACCATCAGTGTATGAACCTGAAAGGCTACCATCATGCCAGTTGTTTCCATCTTCTGCAAAATCCAATGCATAATCCATACAAGTTTCACAACCATCAGGAATACCATCACCATCTGCATCCGCGAAATCATCAAAACCCGGACATACATCTACGTCATCACAAACACCGTCACCATCTGCGTCACCGCCGCCCGGACTTGAACCGCCACCGCAGTCAACTACACAAACATCTTGACAAACTTCTGTTTGAATACCATATTGTTCGCCAATGTAGATTTTTGAGTAAGATGGGTAATGTGTTGGTGAATTAGAACCAGTACCATATACGATAACAATCTGGTCAATACACTGTGTAAATTCAACTAAGATACTTTCATCCTGACCGGAAACAGCAGAGTTAGTCGTTGCTTCTGCACAGTTGCCGTCGATAGCTACATTACCATCCAATGAAGTAATAATCGGTAGAATCTCTGTTGGGTCATTACCCAATAAACCGTATACGCAAACAGCTTCCTGCTGTCTTGAATTACCATCCTTGTAATCCAAATCAACGATGTCAAAGACAACATTGCTGGATACCTGAGAAAGGTTGTAAGTAATGATTAATTCATCTTCTGTATCATGCGGATCAATACCTACCATAATACCTGCGTGAGATTCGTAAGTATCGTGTAAAATGTGGTCATTATCCGCAATTGTAATATCAAATGTCTGCTCACCTACGGTGTATGAACCTGATGTGCTATTTGTCACCCAGTTGTTACCACCTTCTGAGAAATCAAGGTCATAGTCAACGCAAGTTTCGCAACCGTCAGGAATGCCGTCACCGTCTGAATCTGCATTATCATCGAAACCGGGGCATATATCTACATCGTCACAAACACCGTCACCATCTGCGTCGCCGCCGCCCGGACTTGAACCGCCACCGCAGTCAACTACACATGCATTTTCACAAGTGAATGCAGAGAAACCGAGGTGCTTACCAATGTGAATCTTAGAGTAGCTTGGGTCAGCTACAGGTGAGTTAGAACCTGTACCGTACTCAATTACAATTCTATCAATACAATCTGTGAAAGAAACTAAGATACTCTCATCTCTACCTGAAGTAGCAGAGTTGGTCGTTGCTTCTGCACAATTGCCGTCGATAGCTACGTGACCATCCAATGAAGTAATAGTCGGGAGGATTTGCGTTTGGTTATTTCCTAAGAAACCATATACACAAACCGCTTCTTGCTGCTGCGAACCGCTGTTTTTGTAATCCAAATCAACAATATCAAAAATAACATTGCTGGATACTTCAGAAAGGTCGTAAGTAATCACCACTTTATCATTGACATCATGTGGCTCAATACCTACTGTCAATCCTGAATAATTTTCATAAGTATCTTGTAAAATACCATCTGCATCCGCTACATTAATACCAAATGTTTGGCTACCTACTGTGTAGCTGCCTGCCAATGCATTTGTATGCCAATCAATTCCGTGATCACTGAAGTCCAATGTGTTTTCATCACACACCGCAGGTGTACCCGCACATGGTACGCATACCGCGCCACCACAAGCCAATACTGTTTCTACATCATTAATGGTCAATGGATTGCCATCATCACAAGGCTGTGTAATACTTGGTGCATTATCACAAGACAATGTACCACATGAAGGATTGCATGATTTTGTTACAAAACCAAATTCATCACCAATGTAGATTTTAGAATAACTTGGGTCGCTCACCGGAGAATTATTTCCTGAACCGTATTCGACTACAATTCTATCTACACACTCCGTAAATTCAACCAAAACGCTTTCCTCTTTGCCTGATTGAGAAGAGTTAGCCGTAGCTTCTGCACAATTACCATTGATGTCAACACTTCCATCGAAAGAAGTAATCACAGGTAATATCGGTGTAGCAACACCATCTTTAAAACCATATACACAAACACCTTCTTGCTGATTAGAAGAACCCGGACCATATGTTTTCAAATCAAAATCTCTGATTTTGAAAGAAACAAAATCTGCTGTTTGTGATAAATTATAAGTAATTGTCACAATATCATTTACATCGTGTGGGTCAATGCCGATTCTAATACCACTACCTGATTCTTTTGAGAAAGGACCTTCGTATTGGTCTGTGTAAAGGATATTATCACTGTCATCTATGGTAATGGTGTAAGTCATGTTACCAACGGTATATGAGCCTGAGAGTGCATTATGCGTCCAGTCAATACCATTGTCCGAGAAATCCAAAACATTATCTTCACAAGAAACCTCTACATTTTCACCTTGACATGGTACGCATACGCTACCATCACAAGCAATTTCTTGCTGGTCATTGAGTGTACATGGATCGCCATCATCACAAGAAACTACCGTTGTAGGACCTGCACAACCTTGAGAAACACCTTGACATGGTACACAGATGCTACCATCACAAGCTACTTCTTGGGTATCGTTAATCGTACATGGATCACCATCATTACAAGCTACTACAGTAGTTCCGCCATTAGAGCAATCCTGTAGTGTACCTTGACATGGCACACAGATACTACCGTCACAAGCTACTTCTTGGGTATCGTTAATCGTACATGGATCGCCGTCATCGCAAGCTACCACTGTAGTTCCGCCATTTGTACAATCTTGTAATATACCTTGACATGGTACACAGATGCTACCATCGCAAGCCACTTCCTGTACATCATTAATTGTACATGGGTCGCCATCATCACATGCTACTGATGTAGTTGGTCCATTTGTACAATCAGGTGTAACTGTACCTTGACATGGTATACAGATGCTACCATCACAAGCTACCTCCTGTACATCATTAATCGTACATGGGTCGCCATCATCACATGCTACTACAGTTGTGTTTGCTGAAGCACAATCTTCAAGCGTACCCTGACATGGCACACAGATGCTACCATCACAATCAGAAATCGTTTGTACATCATTTGCAGTACATGGGTCACCATCGTCACAAGCTACTACTGAGGTAGGTGCATTGGTGCAGTCTGCAGGTACACCCTGACATGGTACACATACGCTACCATCACAATCCAAGATTGTTTCTACATCATTCACTGTACATGGATCGCCATCATTACAAGCCTGTGTAGTCACCGGACCTGTTGCACAATCAGGGCAAGCTCCCTGACCAACATTGATATTGATAGACTGCGTAGAACCACCTACTGTTACTGTAAAGCTATCTGTACCCTGCGTAGTCGGTGTGTAAGTCAATATTGCCTCACCATCTGCATTGGTTGTTGCTGTTCCTGTGAATGAGTTTGTTCCACTAACCATGTAGGTCACAGGCGCATCAGGAACAGGATTACCATTCTGATCGGTTACAACCAAAGTCATGGTAAAAGGCTCACCTGCGGTAGCTGTACCGGGAATAAAAGTAAAGAATAAGTTATCAGGATTTACAGTCGTTACAGTGTAACTCGATATTGCACCATCAGTAGATGTAATCGTAATCGTATCTGTACCCGGAGTAGTAGTCGGGTAGCTGAGAGTTGCATTACCATTCGCATCAGTAGTCAATGTACCTGTAGATGGGTTGGTTCCTGTAATCGTATAAGTAAACGTTTCGTTAGGTAGTGGATTACCAAGTGTATCCGTCAATGTAATTGTTGACGTATGGAGATTACCCGGATATACTGTTTGGTCGCCTGTATATGTAATAATTGTATTCGGCGTAGGGTTCGATACAAGAACAGTATAGGTCAAAGTAGCACCATCAGCAGTCGTAAGCGTAATCGTATCCGTACCGGGATTGGTAGGCATATAGCTGATAATCGCCTCACCATTCGGACCTGTGGTCAGTGTACCTGAATCCGAATTTGCTCCTGTAATGGTGTATGTAATTAGTTCGCTGGGTATAGGATCGCCATTGGTATCGGTCAACGTAATTGTTGATGTGTACATATCGCCCATGTTTACGGTCTGCTCTCCCGAAAATGAGATAACAGTGGGCAATACCACTTCATTAATTGTAATTGTACCGTTATTCACAAAAGCTCCATTATTGACATCTCTTGTGAAATTGTCTGTACCCGAACTGGTAGCAATGTAAGTAAGTGTGGCTTCACCGTTAGCATCTGTATTGATGGTGGATGTCTGTGGGTGTGTACCTGTCACAGTATATTCAACAGGTGTACCCACCTCCGGAGCGCCGTTGGCATCTGTGAGTACTGTTGTGATAAACACGGTATCACCTACATTAACAATTGTGGAATTCGAAAAATTTATACTTTGTGCATTGGATTGTACCGAAAATAATAGGCAACAACACACCATGACAAAGCATGATAAAGAAAGTGTTATTTTTCTCATGGTAGATTTATTTTGATATTTGGTTTAGGGGTTGAGTTTGAATTTAGATTTTGATTGAACGAACTCCGGCTATAAGGAAATAGTACAATCAAGAATCACGGAATCTAAAATCCAAAATCCTTGGTTCATTTTATTTTTCAACAACAACCAATGACTTAGAAGCTGACTGCCAAGTTGCTGTTTGAATATTGATGCGATAAGTACCTGCGGATAAGGCTTTTACATTTACATTATAATTTTGTACGCCTTGCTCAACAGCTATCGCTTGGGTGCTAATTGTTCTTCCGAGTGCATCAGAAATAACAATTTGACCTGCCCCACGTGCTTTTTCCGAATTCATGGTCAGATTAACTGGAGTACCATTTACTGCCGGGTTCGGAAAGACATGGATGGCATCGCTCACTGCAATCGGATTGTCGATATCAACTACCATAGAGTTGAAATCTTCGATATTGCCCTCGTTGATACGAGACAACTTATCGTTTCTTTTTTCAGAAATGTAAGTTGGAGGAAAATTGTCGGCTCTTAGCCAAGTCAAAGTGAGTTGGGCATCGGGGCTTTTCAATTGGAAAGCTAATCTACCGATTTTTGTCCATTCATCAGTAGTGATTCTGACACCTTCACCACCAACGAGTTCGACATTATAAGAAATGTAATTTCGAGCCGACCCATTCAAATGGTGTGGTGCGTAAAAGCTCTGCGCTACCTGTCCTGAAACAGCCAATTCTTGTTGAATTGTAACGCTTGGTTGGTTGGCATTATACGGAAAAACTGCATCCTCATTGAATGAGAAGCGGAAATTCTGTTCTGCCAAGTTAAACTCCTTGTCGGAGGCGGTGGCTCGCATCTCTATATCAATGAGAGCAACACCCGCTTGTCCCGATTCTACTTGTACGAATCGGAGATCGTATTCACCTTCGGCAGCCCTGGTGGATAGGGCAACACAAAGCATGAACACGACACTTAACATGATCTTTAACGATTTCATAATAAAGTGTTGATTTATAATAATAAAAGTATATATAAGGCAATACTATCCCAGCCCTTCGGAAGAGAACGGTGCTGTGGAATAATCGGAATTTTGGATGAAATGAGTTGTAGAGTAGAGATAATGCTTAGGCAAAGGACATGGCTAAACATTGTTTATGCAAAACTACATACTTTTTACGTAATATCCTGATAAAGTAACGCTTACATAGAATATTTTTTTATTTATATAGGATTAAAAAAAATGCGATTTTGTATTTTGTATTTTATTTCCCTACACCAGAAATGGCAATAATAACTTGTCACATAGCGTAAATATATTTTTGAAAATTGTGACTGGCAATATTAGTCCTATTAAAAAAATATTACAATTAAACATAATAGGTAAACACCCTTTTTTGGTACTAAATACACATAATTACTAAAGAATCACTCTTACAAAAAAAAATATAAAATGCCTCAATAAAAACAAGATACTTTACAAAAAAAGGGTGAATAAATAACTGAAAAAAAATATTTTAAGTAGGCTATATTTCCCCATAAACCCTTTGAATATCAGTGTATTTTCTAAGCCATTTTAAAAAAATAAAAATTTGATTTTCCTTCCAAATTTTACTCAATTAGCTCAAAAAACGCCCATAAAATGCTCGGTAGACATTTCTATAACCGTCTTTACTTCCCGTCCTCCTATACCAATTTCATC
>JAHDEO010000222.1:2765-11423 GCA_020628725.1 Saprospiraceae bacterium | reverse complement strand
GTCACATCGGTAGCGGTAGGTGATTGTTTTTTGAGATATACGCGCCCTTTGAAGTAATAAGGTATGGAGTAGTTGTGTTTGACGATCGTGGATACTGTCCAATAGTTTGACACCTATCCATGTTTCGGGAACGAAGCAGTCACCACTATTCTCCTTACCAAATTTTATGAAATCATCATTTATAGAAGTGATAATATCATTGTTGTTTATGGTATATTGAATGTTCATTCTGGAAATGATGACGGTCGGGTAAGATACTTTAATATTTTCATAAAATTAATAATTTTTTTACAATAAAACTAATTGATAGATATATTTTATTTTTTGCCACCTATGGGAAGAAAACAATAATTCGCCGATAAACAATTTGATTTTTAGTCTAAAAAAATTACCTTAGTCCATCATACGCATATATGGACACAAACACATCAATATCAAAAAACATAAGAAAGCGTCTTTCTAACGAAACCACCTTCATCGTTGCCATTGGTGCATCGGCGGGTGGTTTGCAGGCATTGAAAGACTTTTTTGACCATGCCGAACCTAATGAAAATATTGCCTACATAGTCGTGCAACACCTTCCGACGGACTACAAAAGCATGATGCCGGAGCTACTCTCCCGACATGCCCAAATGCCCGTACACACCGCCGAACACAACCAAACGGTAAAACCCAATAACGTCTACCTGATGCCCAATCAATACGATATGACCATCAAATACGGCAAGTTGCAATTGGTAGAGAAGAAAGCAGACCGCCGCCTCAACCTGCCGATAGACCGTTTTTTTCAGTCACTTGCCATTGACCAAAAGACGCAAGCCGTAGGTGTCATCCTGTCGGGTACGGGGTCTGACGGAACGCTGGGCATGTCAGCTATCAAAGACTATGGCGGCTTGCTCGTCGTACAATCGCCCGAATCTGCGGAATTTAACGGAATGCCCACGAGCGTCATAGAAGCCGGCTTGACCGACTATATCCTCGAACCGCAGGGCATGTACAAAGAAATCATAGAAACCATCAAACATCCGAGTGCTGTGCGGGTCGAGCAAGAGGTGTTTTTGCAAGGGCAAATGGAAACGGTACTCAAAATCCTATCGCTGATAAAAAACACAAGCGGTATGGATTTTACGTTTTACAAACGCCCGACCATCCACCGTAGCATCGTCAAACGCATGGGCATATTGGGGCTGGATGAGGTGGAATCTTATCTGAATTTTTTGATTAAAAATGATGATGAAACGGATTTGTTGGCGCAACAATTTCTGGTCGGCACGACCCGCTTTTTTCGGGACGAACCGGCATTTGCACTGCTTTCTGAAAAGGTATTTCCCGAATTATTCAAAAATATAGATGAGGATGGTTTCGTGAAAATTTGGCTGATTGGTTGCTCTACGGGCGAAGAGGTTTATTCATTGGCGATGCTGCTTCTTGAGTATATCGAAGCCCACAAAGTTCGCACGAATCTCCGAATTTTTGCGACGGATATCAACAAACAAGCCATCGTCACTGCCCGAAAAGGCATCTATTCGGAAAGTAGCGTTAAAGATATTCCTGAAGACCTACTAAAAAAATATTTTAGGCAAGAGGGCAAAAATTTCGCGGTGCGGCAGATGCTCCGCTCGTCACTCATTTTTACGGCGCACGATGTCTCCAAAGATCCGCCTTACAGCGGCTTGAATTTGGTCATTTGCCGCAATATGCTGATTTACATGCAGCCCGTTTTGCAGAAAAAAGTATTGACGATTATTCAGTTTTCGCTCAAACTCAACGGTTATATGCTGTTGGGCAACAGCGAGTCGGCACAGGAGATGAGCCATGCCTTCCAAATCATCAGTATCAAATGGAAACTCTACAAAAATACGGACGCCTCTAAGCGACTCATTCTGCAGAAAACCAGTGCTTTACAATCTTACACAGGCATTACAAAAGTACAGCCCATACAATCCAATCTGCGGAACAGCCGTGTGACTTTTGAGTTGATTTGCATGGCATTATTGCAAGATTCGCAGGCTGCCTGTGTGCTGATTGATGCCAATTATAATATCATTGAAGCACTTGGTCAGTACAAAGATTATTTGAGTTTTTCGGAAAATAAATTGGTGTTGAATCTATTAAAAATGGTTTCGCCTGAATTTTCTGCCATCATCGTTGCCACCATTAGCAAAGCAAAAAAAGAGAATGAAGCTGCCATTCAAAAGAAAATTCGCATCATGTGGGCGGGAACGCCCAAACTCGTCAGAATACTCGTCAAACCTCTCTTAATCAATCCCGTAGATAGAGAAGAAGGCTATTTGATTGTTTTTAATAATGATGAAAACGGTACATCTGCGCTCCCGACAGATGCCCCCCGAAGCATTTCCGCGCCCGAACTCAAGGTCATAGAATTGGAAGCCGAACTCATCGAATACAAAAAAACACTACAAGCCATCATGGAAGAGGTGGACATCTCCAACGAAGAACTCAAAGCCATCAATGAAGAACTTTCCGCTTCCAACGAAGAACTCCAAGCCGCCAATGAAGAATTGCTCAGTATCAATGCCGAATTTCAAGCCAAAAATGAAGAACTCGGAAAAATCAATAACGATATGGAGTACTTCATGGAAAACGCACAAATCGGTACACTTCTATTGGATAAAAATTTGAGAATCAGACGGTACAATAGCTCTATGCAAGTGCATTTTAATCTGATGCCGCAAGATATAGGTCGTGCAATAGATGATTTTAAAAATGGAGGAATCATCGCACAGCAAGCCAAAGAAGTCATCAAAACCCTCATGCCACACGTAGAAGAATTGGAGGAAAAGGGGAATTGGTGGTTTCAGCGAAAAATCGTTCCTTATTTTATTGAAGGTAATAAAATTGAAGGTGTAGTGGTCACTTATGTAGATTTGACAGCAGCTAAAAGAAGGCAGAAAGAACTCCAAATAAGCGAAGAGCGGCTACAACTTGCCGATAAAGAAAACGCTAAAATCGTTGAGGGTTTAGCAGAAGCAAAGCGGATGCTCGAAAAAATGGTGCGGGTAATGCCCGGTGTCCTATACATATTCAACCTCAAAACCATGTCCAATGAATACGCCAACAAAGAATTGGGCGAGACACTCGCGTATACAGTTAAGGAGATACAAGATATGGGTAGTGATTTTATACCAAAAATAACACACCCCGAAGACCTGCCTCGTATCATGGAGAATTTTGGAACTATCAAAAATATGACCGACGGCGAAGTGAACCGCATTGAGTATCGTATGAAACACAAAAACGGTACATATCGTGACGTACTTTCTCTGGATACTGTATTTGAACGTAATGAACAAGGCGAAGTCATCAAGCTCATTGGTTTTGCACTGGATATTACGGATATGAAAACGTAAAACGATTTTATAAATCGTTCATTCGCACGGACAGGAATACCGCCATTCGTCGGTACAAGTTGTCTGTGTTACGTAGTCAAACTAATTCGGTGAATACCAATATTATAAGAGCGATTGATGCAATCACGTATGATGTGATAATGCGCTTCATTATTCACAAAATCAATATCTTCTACATCCAAAATTAAGATAGGAATGTCGGTTTCGACTTTAAAATATTCGAGATAGGCGGTTTGTATTTTTAGGAGATAATCGGCAGAAATTTCTTGCTCGTATTCGCGTCCGCGATGTTTGATTTGTTGGATGACTTTCTCTACCGAACGATGTAGATAAACGAGCAATTGAGGCTTGGGGAAATTAGCATTTAAGATATTAAAAAAACGCTGAAACAAACGATATTCCTCACCTGTAAGCGTGGTATTGGCAAAGAGCAACGTTTTCATAAAAAAATAATCTGCAATAGTTTTTTGTTGGAAAAGGTCTTGGGCGAGCATGGTCTGTTGTATCTGTTGATAGCGTTCAGACATAAAAAACAGTTCAACAGAAAAGGCATGGCGGTCAGGGTTTTCGTAAAACATCGGCAGGAATGGATTGTCCGAAAACTCTTCCAAAATTAGGCGCGTCCCAAAATCCTCTGACAACATCTGAGAAAGCGTAGTCTTGCCTGCCCCGATGTTGCCTTCTATCGCAATAAAATCATATGTCAATTCCGGTCGCTCCATCAGATTTAATTTTGAATTTTGAATGAGTGAATTGTGAATATTACTTTTGGCGACAAAGTTATCAAAGTTCATTATTCACTACCCATTTTATTCATTCAAAATTCAAAATTCATTCATTAGACTTTATTCTGAAATAATTTGTATAAAGCTAAATAGTCTTTTTTCGCTACTCTTCGTTGGTCAAACAATCCCTATGCGACGGCATAACTCATATTTGACCGCCTTGATTAGCAAAAAAATCCTTATTTCCATTCATTACAAATTATTTCAGAATAAAGTCTATTCAAAATTAAAACTCTTTACTGCATCCACAAAAATTTTCACATTGTCCAAAGGCGTATCAGGATACACACCATGACCAAGATTGCAAATGTATTTATCACCAAAATCGCGTACCATCTGATGCGTAGCGGCACAAATCGTATCTTCAGGCGCATACAAAAGGCAAGGGTCGAGATTGCCCTGTAAAGTCTTGCTTTCACCGACCAAACGACGTGCTTCTTGCGGCGTCGTATTCCAATCTATACCGACGACATTGCAGTCCAATTGACCAATTTCCGGCAATGCAAACCAAGCATTTTTGGCAAAAACCGTCACCGGAACTTCCGTAATCGCCTCACAAATTTGACGCATGTATGGCAAGGCAAAAGTACGATACTGTTCAGGTGGAAGAATGCCCGCCCAAGAATCAAAAATCTGTATCAGGTCTGCCCCTGCTTTGATTTGACCGCGTAGATAATCAATCGTAGTGTCGGTTATTTTTTGTAATAAAACGTGTGACGAGATAGGTTTTTTGTATAAAAAACGACGTGCTTTAGAGAAAGTTTTGCTGCCCGAACCCTCAATCATATACGCCATAATCGTCCACGGCGCACCTGCAAAACCGATGAGTGGTACACGTCCATTGAGTTCGGCTTTGGTGAGTTGAATGGCTTTGTAAACGTAGTCCAATTGCAAAGCAGCTTTCTCTCCGGCGATGAGTTTGTCCACATCTTCTTCCAATTGAATCGTCATCGGAAACATCGGACCTTTGCCAGGAATCATCTCATATCGCAAGCCCATCACCTCCGGCACCACGAGGATGTCAGAGAAGATAATTGCCGCATCTACACCCAATTCATCTATGGGTTGAATGGTGACTTCGCAAGCCAATTCAGGCGTTTCTACCAACTCCTTGAAGCCTGACAAACTCGCACGCAACTCCCTATATTGCGGCAAAATACGCCCCGCTTGTCGCATCAACCATACGGGCGGACGCTCCACTTTCTCGCCGCGTGCTGCGCGTAGGAGGAGGTCATTCTTTAAGGTTGACATTTGCTTTTCCTCTGTTAATTGCTCTTTATCCATAATTCGTTAAAATCATTTGTCAAAAAAAATAAAAAACTGCGTATTACCCCGCGTCTATACCGTCTGCCGTCCACCGTCCATCGTTTTAAATATTGCTTTGCTCTTCATCTCAAAATATTCCTTGATAAAAGCTGCTATCGTGATATTATTTTCCACCAAAATTCGAGGGTCAGCCAATGCATGGATGATAATACTATCGGTCATTGCCATCATATTGACATCGAAATTCTCCAGAATATTCTCATCAATCCCTTGCTCATAAAATTGCCGAAAGCATTGCGTCGCAAAATCTACTAAATTATCAATTTTTTGCCACAAATCAGGATGTCTTTGTTTCAGAAACATCAAAAAATCATTGGACATGCCCGCTAATTCCTCCGAAGCGGTTTGCAAGGCATTCGCATAACGATTCAGATATGACTCCTGCTCGTCGAATAGTAAAGTAGCAAAACGCGATATTTGTTCAATTTTCATATCTACTGCATCTGCGAGTAGAGCTTCTTTGGAATTATAATGTTTATAAAAGGTGGCTTTGCTTACGCCTACTTTTTGGGCTATGGTTGCCATCGTTTCTTTATGCAATTGTCCATCCATCAACAACGGCATCAGCTTTCGCAACCAATCTGCCTTGGTTTGCGGGTCTTCAATACGTTCTTTATTGAGTGATTTTCTTCCCATATGCGTAGCACGGGCTTCCAGCCCGTGTGGAGACGGTCTACAGACCGTGCTACTTTATTTTTCGTCGAAACTAACTAATACCCGCTCGCTACGTGGATGCGCCTGGCAAGTCAATACGAAACCCGCTTCTACCTCATCCGGTTCAAGGGCATAGTTGACATCCATTTCTACTTCGCCTTCGAGTACCTTTGCACGACACGTACAGCACACGCCTCCCTTACACGCGAAGGGTAAATCTGCACCATTTTTCAATGCTGCATCAAGGATATTATCGCCAACAGCATTTAAAGCAAAATCAAAAGCATCGCCATCTAAAATAACGGTGATTTGGCTGTCAGATTCAGACGGAGTGGGGGAGTGGTCGGAGCTTGTTTTGGGTTTGATGTTTTTGGTAGCGGCTGTTGTAAATAATTCAAAATGAATCTTTTTGCTATCAACGTTTAAGCCTTCTAAAGTATCTTTTACGGCAAAAATCATTTCTTCCGGTCCGCAGAGGAAATATTCATCTACCTCTTTTGCATCAAAAAATGCTTTACAAAATTGTTCGCATTTTTCCGCATTAATTCTCCCATTAAACAATGGACTTCCAAGCGTCTCCCGACTCAAAACATGATGAATGCTCAGTCTACCTAAATGTTGATTTTTGAGGGCTTCAATTTCTTCCCGAAAAATGATAGAATCGAAGTTTTTATTCCCATAAAACAAGGTGAAATGACTCTTAGGTTCGCGTTGCAAAACGGTTTTCATAATCGACATAATCGGCGTGATACCACTTCCTGCCGCAAAGCCAACGTAGTGTTTTGCATTGTTCTCATCAAGTTCGGTATAGAATTTACCCATTGGCGTCATCACGCTCAAGGCATCGCCCGATTGCAATTTTTGATTGGCAAAAGTCGAAAATAGCCCTTGCGGAACATGCTTCACCGCTACTCGCAATTCGGTATCCAACGGACTGCTACAAATCGAATACGAACGGCGTATATCTTCCCCGTCAATATCAGTGCGAAGGGTCAGATATTGCCCTTGTATAAATTCGTAATCCGCTTTCAAATCCTGCGGCACATCGAATGCAATCGACACACAATCAGGTGTTTCCCGACGAACTTCTTTAACTGTAAGTGTATGAAATTTTGGCATAAATTATTTAGAAATTCCAAATTCCAATTCAAACGTAGCACGGTGCTTCCAGCCCGTGTTTCACGTTGATTAAGCAAAATATACGTGACACGGGCTGGAAGCACCGTGCTACGGAGGGCAAAGATACACATTTGGAGTACTTTTTGATAGGAACGAGATTTTTAGATTCAACGATTTTTGATTTTTGATAGTATTTCGTGTAATGAAAAACCAATCACTAATCACCAATCACTAATCACGATAGAAAATGTTGGGAATTACCCTTTCAGGTGGTGGTGCGCGAGGGATGGCACACATCGGTGTTTTAAAGGCTTTGGAGGAACATGCGATTTTTCCGGAGTACATTTCGGGAGCAAGTGCGGGCTCGATTATCGGTGCATTATACGCGGCGGGCAAGTCGCCTGACCAAATGCTTAAAATTGCAAAAGACCAAAGTTTGTTCAAAGCTATTCGCCCGAATATTTTTGGAACAGGCTTGGCGAATTTGAATTATTTGCGACAAATTCTGGAAGAAAATATTCGCGAGGATTCATTTGATGCACTCAAAAAGAAATTATATGTTTGTGTCTCTAATTTGAATTCGGGTGAATACGAGATAATTACTTCGGGAAGTTTGTTTGATGCGGTAGTGGCTTCGTCGTCTATTCCGATTGTTTTTGAACCTGTAGATATGCTCGGCAGCCGCTATGTGGACGGTGGCTTGCTCAATAATTTACCCATAGAACCTATCAAAGAAAATTGTGAAATTACAATTGGAGTCAACGTTATGCCAAGCGGACATGTGCCAGCAGAGGAGGTGAATAGTATGTTGGAAATTGGTATTCGCACCTTTGATTTGGTCATTTGGTCGAATGCAAAATCACGTATGGAACAATGTGATTTTATCATCGAACCGAAGGGCGTTTTTGATCACGGTGTTTTTGATTTTGGTAATGCAGAACGTATTGTGGAATTGGGGTATGAGGAAGCACGGCGAGTAGTGCCCTCAATTTTAGAACGTATACTTTAACATGGAAACTACAAAAATTAAGGTTTTATTGACATCAGAACGACTTTATCTACGCGAGTTTATACCGTCGGATTGGGAAAACATCTCCGAACTTGACAGCGACCCTGAAGTGATGAAATATTTAAATCGATCCGGAAAGGAGATAAAATTGGATTATCGGAATATTATTGAACGTTGCATTGCATACCATCAGAAAAATCCCGGCTTCGGCATATGGGCGGCGATTGAAAAAGAAAGTGAGGCATTTATCGGTTGGTTTATGCTCAAAAAATACAAATATTCAGACGACCAAGAACTTGGCTATCGTCTGATGAAAAAATATTGGGGGCGCGGGTATGCGACTGAAATGTCGCTCAAATTAGTAGAATACGGCTTTTCCGAAAAGAACTTACCT